>CALGOI010000266.1 GCA_937959065.1 uncultured Ignavibacteriota bacterium
TTATGCGAACTGGGGGTTTATGGTAGAGTACGGAGCACCTTATGTGGATGTAAATAATAACGGGTTATTTGAACCATCAATCGATACACCCGGAGTAAAACATGCTTCACAGACTATCTTTTTATGTATGACGGACGGGTTTCCCGAAAGCCACGTTCACAATGAAGGATTCTCCGGAGGAACCGCTCCTTTGATGGCGGAGGTACATTTTACAGCATGGTGCTATGACAGCCAGGGATTGGAGGATGTACAGTTCAGGAAATGGGAGGTGATAAATAAGTCTACCGCCAACTGGAGCGGTATGATATTATCGATAATAAGCGATCCAGATCTTGGAAATGCCAGTGATGACTGGATGGGATGTGACACAGCCTTGAAATTAGGATTTGTGTATAATGGCAGTAATAAGGATTCAATCACCGGAACGGGGAATAACTATTATGGAACAAATCCCCCTGCGGTAGGTATTTGCTATTTAAAGACACCAAAACGCACAAATGGCAGAGAATATGGTCTGCCTTCATTTAATAGTTATACTTTCGGTCAATTTCCATTCTGCTGGAGAGATCCTAATAACCCGGCTCAGGCATATAATTTTTTGAAAGGTTTTCAGAAAGACGGGACTCCTCACATAAATGCTGTATCAATGAATACCACTAAGTTCCTTTTCGAAGGTGATCCTGAAACAGGGACTGGCTGGACTGAATCTGACGGAGCAATAGAAAACTGCGGCGGTGATACAACCGGAACTGTTATGCCAAGTCCTGCAGGTGACAGAAGAATGATAATGAACTCAACCGATACCACCTTTAATATGCTACCCGGTCAATCAACGACCATAGTTGCTGCATACATGATCGCCAGAGGTACAAACGACCCTAACTTTCTTACAAATGTAAAACATCTACAATGTACAATAAATAACTTCTTGGAAACGGTATGTATACAGCAAATTTCTTCGGAAATCCCGCAGTCATTCAGACTACATCAGAATTATCCTAATCCATTTAATCCATCGACAAAGATAAGGTTCGAGATCCCAAAACAAGTTCGGAAAGACAATATTGTTCAATTGATAATTTATGACATAGCGGGTAAAGAGATCACACGGTTAGTAAACCAGGAGCTGACACCCGGAGTGTATGAATATGAATTTGACGGTGCGGGACTGGCGAGCGGTATGTATTTTTATAAACTGGAAGCAGGTGATTTTGTAGAAACAAAGAAAATGGTGTTACTGAAATAAGTTTGTTTAATCTTACAATTAAACACTAAGGGAAAAGGAGAAGGCGGGTTTATTATCCCGCCTTTTTCCATTATAATTCAATTTATTTTCGTCAGTTCTTTTCTTTCCCTCCGGCTGCTGCGGTTCCCTTTTGAGGTCCCGGCCTGCCGCTTTTATTGCGGGCGTTTTTGGGAATTTTTTCATCCAGTTTTTTTCTTTTTAATTCCTCCTCTCTGATCTTCTGCTTTGCTTTCTCCTTCTCGACCTTCGTTTTTTTTCCTGTTTTTGCCATAATTTGCTTTATTTAAATTAAGGAACTTACTATAAGTTAATAAAGAGAAGCCGGATTAGCAAATGCTCCGATTATTTCTTATTCTTTTTCATTTCGTTAAGTATCTGCCGTGAGTGTTCGTCTTCCCTCTCAGACAGACCTTTATAGACACCTTCACGGTCATCGTCTTTCTTATTCTGGCTGAGCTTGTATTTTGCCTGTATTTCGTCGACTTTTACTTCGAATCCGATAACACCTTTCATGAGCTTACGGACATAATCATCCGGGTATGAAGTAATATCGTGCCCGTCTTCATCTTCGTGCATTTTCACCAGGTCGGAAAGTGATGTGTAAAGCTCATGGTCATCGATCAGCCGTACCGTTCCGTATGCGTGTACGGACATGAAATTCCACGTAGGAACGCTGGTATTTTTATACCAGGTTGAAGAAATATATGTATGAGGTCCGGGAAAGATGATCAGAACTCTTGCGCCGTCGATGAGGGATTCTTTTTGTGTATTGGCTCTTGCTATGTGAGCGCGGAGTATAAGTTCGTCGTCACGCTTCTCCACCATAAAAGGAATATGCGTTCCGACAGGGACATTATCCTGTACAGATACTATTATACCAAAACTGTTAGCTTTGATGAAGCTTTCAATTTCCTGTTCGTCTTCCTGTCTGAAATGTTTTGGTATATACACAGCAGGGGAAAGTTAAAAGTTTAAAGTTAAAAAGTTGAAAAGAATTACAATACTTCGTCCTTCGCGGTTTTAGCCATTTTCACAAGCTGCCAGTATGGCGGAGTATAACCTTCCTTCTTTTTAAAGTCATCCGCCATTTCGTTGAGGCGCTCCTTGATCTTATTAAAGTTACTTTCGAACTCGCTCACACGCAATGCAGCTTCGGGTGACATTCCTTCCGGTATCGGTCCGTCTTTACCGAACATGTTGAGTACAAGGCTGTAAAGTTTAACCGCCCTGGCGAATGGCAGCATATACCATTGGTACTCCAGCTCTTCGCCCTTCTCGGTTGCATCCTCGAGCATTACATCGAGAACTGCGTCATCCTTATGGCGTTCGTATAGTGTTTCCGGATTGCGGAGCTCAGCAACAACGGTTAACTGCGGGTCATATTCGAGGTCAGACGGCTCGTGTGTTTCAAAATTTCGTACTCCAACCGAATACAACCACTGGGCGACGCCCTTTGATGAGATAGTGGATATTCCCGACCATAACTCGATACCGTATTGTTTGTAGTATGCGTATGCTATCTCGGAGCAGAAGAGTTTAGAGGGGTCGTTGAAGTTCATCTGGAAATCATACGGAATGTTCCCGGTCTTCACCTGCTCATAAGCCATAAGCGCTGCCTGGTGAGGAAGCAGTTTGTTTACTTTAAACTCCGGGACGCCGGCTTTCGGACGGAGTATCATAACGCGATATTTCATATCGTTGAGGTACTCTTCAATAGTGAACACTGCCGCGCCAATCTCTATATGTGATTCGACGGTATAAATTTTATGTGTTTTTTCATCCACGTAGACCAGGGCAACATGAGAGAAGTTGCCCGGAAAATCACTCCCCCTCGCGATAAGTGCCGAAACAGGAGCACCTCCTCTCGAAACAAGGATGTCACCGCTGTGAAGTCGGAGATTCTCATACCTGCCGCCGGGTGTCCAGGACATCTCCTCACTGCCGCGAATGATCATCGGGATCTTTTCTTTCGGTGCCTGCAGCATTACCTGCTCGAGAGCCATCCTGCCTCCGTAAAGCATACGGTACATCCTAAAGCGGACTTCCCTGTCGTTCATGTCCCAGTTCGCTGACTGGTTCTTAACCATTAAGCGGATAACGTTCGTCTTTGCTGCGAACTCCATGATACGGTCACTGCATACGGCTACCATAGATGCGAGACCAAACAGCTTGTATTCGATGGTATCAAGCACCTGAGCTGACGGAGAAAGCTTCCTGTTAGCAGCGTAAATTACTATCGAGTCGAGTTCACGGAAGGAACTGTCAATGACTGAAGAAAGCGAATCACATCCTAAATCGAGGTTGGCTTTAAACTGCGCTTCGAGTCCGTCCCACATTGCATCCCTGTCCCAGATGAAAGGCTTATTGTCTGAGGGTTTAAAGTCACCGGAATCAGGTATTGGCATGAGTAATATTGCATATAATACGGCAAAGACAAGCAAAGGAATAAGTACAAGCTTAGACGTTCGTGACGAGAAAAGTCCCATTGAATTTCTTTTGTTAAAAATAAGAAATTCGAAGGACAGAATTTACTCATTTAGCTGCTCTTCAATCTCCACTTCTTGCGCGTTATAACCGCCAGGTGGTGGTCATCGTGTTCGGCTACGAAGAAGGCAAGGTCAATAACCCGCATTTTAGTATTAAGACGTGGGTGGATAGCAAATGTGTTAACCTGTTCCTCATTTAGGTTATCAAGTCTATTTACAAATTTTTCACGGGATGAGCGGAAATCCGATAATATCTCCGCAGTATCTCCGCTGTTGTGGTCTGCTTCGTGAGTCTTTTTATTTGTCATATCGGCGGGTATGATCTCAGGGGTGTCAGATAATAGTCCATCCAGGCGGACGCTCCACAGGTCTTCGAGGTCATAAAGGTGGCCGGCTTCTTCTTTAAGTGACCATTTACCACCGGTTTTAGCAGTGAGCGATTCTTCAGAAAGTCCGTTCATAGCATTCTCCAGACGAACCGGTGTCCCCCTCAGCCGCTCAACGATATTTGGGAAAAGCCCGGTGTGTAGGTCATCGAAGTTAAACTTTCTTTCTACCCATTCTATTTGTTCTACCATGTTCTTAATTTACTGGTTATCGAAGTCAGCACCTTCTTCCCAGATATGGAAGTTCATGCCGTACGGATCGGATATCATAACATTCTTATCGCTGTATTCGTGTGTTACTTTACATCCCTCGCTTTCCAGTAGCTCACGAGCTTCTTTGACGTTATCCACTTTGAATTCAAAAAAGGTCTGCCCGGGCTGCCCCTCTGCTACATAAAATGTCAGCGGACCTACACCAAAGACGAGGTCACCTTTCTTATCCTCAATATAATTCAAGCCGAGTACTCTTTTATAAAAATCGCCTGCTTTATCACGGTCTTTTACGTTGATGGCGATGTTAGGACTGTATTCGAAGTTCATGATAATATTGTTTTGATTTAGAGATCTCTTATGTAGAAGTTATCACAATTAAAATGTCCGGTACAGCCAACAGGGCTTTTAACGGGTTTGAATCCGTATTTGAGATAAAGTCCTCTTGCCTGCGGCATACGTTCGAGTGTTTCAAGGTAACATTTTTTGTAACCCGCATCACGGGCAGCGTCAAGGCACAGGTCCATAAGCTTTTCGCCAAGCCCTATTCCGCGTATTTCCGGTACGAAGTACATTTTTTTAAGCTCACAGACATCGTTTCCCGCATCCGGGAGGAATCCTATTCCCGCTCCTCCGAGAACTTCCTTTCCCCTGGTTACTACAAAGTAAACCGACTTTTTGTTATTATAAGCATCGAACATGTTACGAACTTCCTCATCTTTAATTGAATATCCTTCACCAACAGCGCCGAATTCCGTCATAACGTCCACAATGATCTTTTCCATAAATTTATTGTCACTCTTTTTTATGGGACGGATCTCAAATTCGGATTGCTTGCGGAGTCGGTTAAGCGCTCGTGAGTATGCCTGTATGCCTTTGAGCACAGTATCCCTCTCATCATCTTTTAATATCGACAGGGCATCGGTGACCTGTTTGTTGGCTTCGTAATTCAGTCGTGTAGCTTCGTTGATGCCTTTCTGAGTGAGGACAAGTGGTTTTTGACGGCTGTCGGAATGGTTTTTTACTTGTTTAACAATACCGTTTTTTTGGAGTCCGTTTACGGCTTTGCTAATTATGGATTTGTCAGCGTTGAGAAGTTCGCCAAGCTCTTTAATGGTCATCATACCATATTGTTCGAGCTCAATTATTATATGGCATTCGGTGTAAGAGTATCCGGTAGATTTGTATATGCCTTTGGTGACATCCAGCTCACGTACCAGCTTTCTAAGGGAAACCCTGAGGTTCTTAATTAAAGGCTCCATTGTATCCATTTTGTTGATTATTATAACCATTTAGTTGAGAAGTTCAACTAAATATATACGATATAACAAAATGTGTCAATGATTTTTTTTGGTAATCTCCGGTTGGTCAGAATATTGCCGGTTTCCACTTAATTTCGCCATTTTCAAGAAAAACTCGTATCGCATTAAGTGTATCTGATATATCGAAATCAAAAGTACCGGTTGCGACATTAAAGCTTTGTCCCGGCTGAGGATCCATACGGTTAATGGATATCACCATTTTGTTTAATCCGTTGAGTGCCATGACGTCCATAGTGTCCGACGGAATATCCAGGTTGCTGTTATAAAAATAGTTTGAATCGAATGCTGAATAATGGGTATTCATATCAATAGTGAAGAAAGTATTTTCCGGTTTCAGGCTTTCGTCGATGAGAATGGCAAAACCCCTTTTCTCTTTTTCAACAGCAAGCGCAGATATTACTCTCACAAGTGCGGCAAGCTCATGGTAGTTTCTCTGAAAGGCAGGTACGATCTCTGTCTGATATGAACGGTATTTTCTAAATGATTTTCCGCCGGTTGACACGATTAACTCCTCGATAGGAATCTTGAGTTCATCCGGAAACTGCCTCACTGTATCACTGTACATTTCCATGATACCGAAGTTTTTCACTTTGAGAGAATCATAAAGCATCTTCATTTCCGCGGGTGAAAACGTAAAAGGTACCTTTTTTTCTTTTCCTTCCAACGAATAAATAACATAAGATGAATCAAGAGACAGAAAGTATGTTCGCCCCTCCTCACGGTTAATGTACTCGACGGTGATATCCTGAGGCATGCTGCCCGGAAGACCGGTCGATAGATTTTCACATCCGTATAAAGATATAAGAAATAATAAAAGCAGGATTAACTTAAATTTCATCAACAATGT
>CALGOI010000267.1 GCA_937959065.1 uncultured Ignavibacteriota bacterium
TTTAATTCCTGTGAAACGATCTGGTTGCTTCCGTCTGTAACAATGATGTCATATTCAAGATTTGCTTCATAAGTTTTTTCAGCAGTCTTTTTAATGAACTGCACATTTGACATTGGTACTTCTATGTATACGTCCAGTCTTGGAGAAGAATTTGTCTCGTTATAAAATACGAGAGGGTCCAGATAGAAAAACTCTTTCTTTTCCAGTTGCGAAATAGTATTATTTTCGAGCTGGGCGTAGGAATTTGTGGTGAAGATGGCGAGCACTAATATTATCAACAAAACTACATTGATTCCTTTAAATCTCCTTCCATATCCCCCAGAGGTTATTTTCGCGGCTTTCATAAGCACCTCCATTTAAAATGAGAAAATATGGTTATTTGTAAATTTACTTACTTTCTGCGAATAAATCAAACTCTTCCGTATCATAAACCTTTGCTTTTATAATACTTCCAACAGATAAATCATTGTTATTGTTAATATAAACTTCCTGGTCTATTTCAGGGGCATCAAGGTAAGTTCTGCCCACAAATTGCATGTTTTCAACTCTGTCCAGAATGACTTCGATTTCTTGTCCGATAAGGCTGTTATTAGCCTGCAGGGAATTTTCCCTTTGGGCTTCTAATAACAGCTTCTGTCTTTCCCTTTTTTCTTTTACGGGGATTCTATCAGGAAGGTTATAGGCATAGGTGCTTTCTTCGTGTGAATAAGTGAAAACACCCAGTCTGTCAAATTTAAAATCCCTTACAAAATCTAATAACTCAATAAAATCCTTTTCCGTTTCATCAGGATAACCTGTAATCAATGTTGTTCGTATGGCTATTCCAGGAATTTCCCTTCTTAATCTTTCCAGCAATTCTATCTGGTTCTTTTTCGTAATTCCACGTCTCATCGATTTTAATACATTGTCCGAAACATGTTGTATGGGTATATCTATGTAATTGCAAATATTCGGAGTATCTTTTATTATCTCAATCAGATCATCGGGAAATCTTGAAGGGTACGCGTACATTAACCTTATCCATTCGATACCATTAATCTTTGAAATCTCACTCAAAAGATACCCTAACCTTCTTTTCTTGTCTATATCGAATCCCCAGTATGTAGTATCCTGCCCTATAATGATTAATTCCTTAACGCCTTTTGATGCAAGCTTCTGAGCTTCCATTAGTACCTGATCCGCAGGCTTTGAAACATGACCGCCACGCATTATTGGTATCGCGCAGAATGAACATGGATTATTACACCCCTCGCTGATCTTTAAATAAGCGTAATGCCGTGGAGTGGATACTTCTCTCTCACCTATGAGGTTATCTTTATAGTTTATTCCTATCTCATTAAGCAGATCGATCAGGGTTTGTTTTTTATCTGTCGCCCCGAAGTATTTATCAACCTCCGGTATCTCCTTCTCTAACTCAGGTTTATATCTGTCTGACAAACACCCTGCCACGTAGACATTTTTAACCTGACCTTCTTCTTTTTTCCTTACAGCCCTCAGAATTGTATTAATGGATTCTTCTTTTGCTTCCTGTATGAATCCGCATGTATTAACTATAACCGTTTCACATTTATCTTCATCATCGACAATTTCAACGTCGTTATTCCTGAGCTGGGCAAGTATATGCTCCGAATCTACAAGATTCTTTGAGCATCCCATTGTTATAAGCTTTACTTTGTCTTTTTTTACCTTCATCTATCAATTTATATACGAAAACCCCCATTCCATTTAAAAAGTCATAGAATTCGAGGGTTTAAATAAATATACTTTTTGCCGGGCTTAATTGATATGTAATTATTAATAATGAGCAATTAAGGTCTTTTTATTGCTTTTCTGTGTCGATAAATTTAACTTTTTACTTTAAACTGTTTTCGTGTAATTACGTATTTATATCTTTAGTTAACCCCCATAATTAATGAGCGGTAGGGAAAGAACCATACCTTCAAAATCTAAGATTGAGGATGTTGCTCTTATAGATGAAGCCCTCTCCGGCGATCAAGCTGCGTTTGAGAAGCTGATGAATAAATATTATCAGCATATCTACAACCTCATCTTCAAAATGATATTCCGAAAAGAAGACGTCGAAGATCTTACTCAGGAAGCTTTCATCAAAGCATTTAATTCGCTTGAAAATTTCGACAGACAATTCGCATTCTCCACATGGCTCTATAAGATTGCAACCAATAACTGCATCGATTACCTCCGTAAGAAAAAGTTAAGCACATTCTCTATAGATAAAGAGATACAGTCTGAAGACAGCGACTTCAAATTCGAAATACCGGACACCGAATATATACCCGACAATAAAATAATTGAGGAACAGCGTAAGAAAATAATAGACGAAGCGCTCGAAAGGCTGCCTGAAAAATACCATCGTGTTATAGTCCTCAGCCATAAAAAGGAAATGGAATACGAGGAAATAGCCGAAAAGCTGGAGCTTCCCCTGGGTACGGTTAAAGCACACATCTTCCGCGGGAGAGAACTCCTTAATAAGTACCTCAAGAATAAGATAAAAAATTATTAATAATATTTTTCATTATATTCGTTTATGAGTAAGACCGCGACGGAAACCCCTTTAATGAAGCAGTACCGGCAGATCAAGCAGAAGTATCCCGAGACTCTGCTGCTCTTCCGTATGGGTGATTTCTTCGAAACATTCGAAGAAGACGCGTTAACCGCTTCGAAAGTACTCGGCATTACTCTGACTAAACGGGCTAATGGTAAAGCGTCCGACGTTCCCCTCGCAGGATTTCCTCATCACGCACTGGATAACTATCTCCCAAAGCTCGTTAAGGCCGGCCTCCGGGTTGCTGTATGTGAACAGCTTGAAGACCCTAAACTTGCCAAGGGAATCGTTAAACGCGACGTGATCGAAGTAGTAACACCGGGCGCTACTTTCTCTGAAAAACTGCTCGACCATAAATCCAATAACTTCCTAGCATCAGTCTACATAAATGGAGACGTTTGCGGATTCGCATTTTGTGATGTATCCACCGGCGAGTTCGCCACATCAGAAGTCCATATAAAGCAGCTTCTCGAGCAACTGGAGATCATCTCTCCGTCTGAGATTCTTGTTTCAAAGCGCGACAAGGATAAGACCTTCAAAGCGATTGGTTATGACCCGGGTGCTGAATTCAATAATGATAAGAAAAAGTTTGTCGTTACAAAAATAGATGAATGGGTATTCAATGATGATTATGCATTCGAGCTTCTTACCAACCAGTTCAATACAAAATCGCTCAAGGGCTTTGGCATAGAAAATATGCGTGAAGGAATCATTGCGGCTGGATGTATTCTGAATTACCTCAACGAGACTCAGAAGACTAACCTGGAGCACATTAAGAAAATATATAACTACGATTATACGGATTACATTATACTCGACCCTTCAACTAAACGTAATCTTGAGATAACGTCATCAATAGCTGAAGGTGGCAGGGAAGGAACACTGATCTCTATTCTCGACAAAACCGAAACTGCAATGGGTGGTCGCCTGCTAAAAAAATGGGTATCACGTCCCCTTAAAAAACTTGAACAAATAGAAAAGCGTCTTGAAGCCGTAGATGACCTCTTTCAAAACAGGAAAGAAAGGGAAGCTCTTCTCGAAGACCTTAAGTCCATAGCTGACCTCGAGCGGTTACTTTCTAAAGTTTCAACCGGTAAAGCCGTACCTCGTGATATATTACAGCTTAAAATCTCGTTAAAACAAATCAAATCCATTAGCGAAAAGCTTAACGCATTCTCATCTAAATCTTTGACGACTCTAAAAGAAAATCTGATCGAACTCCCCCAACTTGTAGATGAGATTGAAATGATAATTAACCAGAACTTCATAGAGGGAAGTGATAATTACGGCGTGATAAATAAAGGATATGATAAGGATCTGGATGAGCTGAAGGACATTATGGTAAACGGCAAGACATGGATGGATAATTTCCAGAGCAGGGAAAGAAAACGTACCGGAATCAATTCATTAAAAGTCTCATTTAACAAAGTATTCGGATATTATATAGATATTACCCGCATACACGCAGATAAAGTCCCGCAGGATTATATTCGCAAGCAGACCCTGGTCAATAGCGAGCGGTACATTACACAGGAATTGAAAGAATATGAAGATAAGATACTTAACGCTGAAGAAAAAATTGCAGTTATAGAAAGCAGAATTTTCAATGACCTTCGTGTGCTCATTCTTAGATTTACTGACGAAATACAAAAGAATGCCACACTGATAGCGACTCTCGACACATTACTAAGCTTCGCGCAGGTATCCGACCTATACAAATACATTCGCCCTGATGTCAATAGCTCTGACAGGATCACTATCAAAGAGGGACGTCATCCTGTTATTGAAAGGCTGCTTCCCGCCGGTGAAAAATACATAGCCAATGATACTGAGATAGATACTAAAACAAACCAGATACTGATTCTTACCGGTCCGAATATGAGCGGTAAATCGAGCTATCTAAGGCAGGTCGGATTGATAGTACTTCTTGCGCAAATTGGATGCTTCGTGCCCGCGCAAAGTGCTTCAATAGGAATTGTCGATAAGATATTTACAAGAGTAGGGGCTTCGGATAACATCGCTAAAGGCGAGAGCACATTCCTTGTCGAGATGCATGAAGCGGCTAATATTCTGAATAACGCTACTTCAAATAGCCTGATCCTGCTCGATGAGATAGGGCGGGGTACAAGTACTTACGATGGTATCTCTATCGCCTGGGCTATGACGGAGTACATTCATGAGAATCCTAATATTAAGGCGAAGACATTATTTGCCACACACTATCACGAACTCAACGCTCTTGCCGAACTTTATCAAAGGATAAAAAATTACCGCGTCGAAGTCCGCGAGTACGGAGACAAAGTGATTTTTCTCCGCAAGATCAATGAAGGTACTGCAGACCACAGCTACGGAATACAGGTTGCACAAATGGCGGGACTCCCCGACGCTGTCACAAAACGTGCTAAGGAGATTTTAAACTCACTCGAAGACAAAGATTCATCACGCAAAAAAAATGATAAGCTTCAGGTCAGCTTATTTGAAGTTGAGAAAAAAGATGAAAAAACTGACGAACTTAAAAAAATGCTGGATGAAGTGGATATTAATAATATTACCCCGGTTGAAGCACTAAATATACTGATTAAGCTGAAAGAAAACTCCTGACCGATATCTTTCGCCCCATGTCTGTCCAATTAAGGTCACACTTTTTATACACCTTACCTATCAAATATTGTTTTTACAATTAAGTAATTATGGCACAGGTATTGCCATTATATAAGTAGGTTGATAAATAGTTAAAAAGTTGATAATTCCCTTAATTTTCACTCCGATATGACCCCGAAAACGGCAGAGTTCACCCTAGCTCTGCCGTTTCCTTATATATATATGAGCTATTTTACATTATATTGCCAGTAAAAATCAGCAAGGTCCATAATATTTTGCAGCCTTGGTTTATATGACGGGTCGATCTTAATTGCTTTCTTCCAGCTGGATAGCGCTTTTTCATAATCTTTTTCATTGTAATAAGCTATCCCCATATTCACGTATGCGTCTGCATTACTTGGGTCATACTTTAAAACTTTTTCGAAGTCCTCGACAGCTTCATCATTATCGCCGTCCGCCAATCTTACGATCCCTCTGGAGTAATATGCCTGAACGTTATCTGGGTATAGTTTTATTACCATACTGAAATCCTTAACTGCTTTTTCATACTCTTCCATCTTATAGTATGTCTCGCCTCTGTTATTATATGCCGGTGCATACGCCCTGCTTATGCTGATTGATTTATTGAAATCTTTTAATGCATTGTCGAATTTTTTAGATGCAAAATAAGCAAGACCTCTGTAATTATATGCCTTGTGGTCGTTTGGAAATATTTCTAAATATTTCCCGAAATACTCAACTGCCTGTGAATTCTCACCTTCGTCATAAAGGTTCTTGCCCTGGTAGAAATAATTTAGTGCCTGGAGTTTCTTCTGATCGGAATAGTTACCCATATCCACGTTCATTACAATATTGATCGGGATCGCAAAATTTAAATTATTTCCGCCTCTTAATCCAAGTGCTGTAATTCCGATTAGCTCTCCGTTAGAGTTAAAGATTGCTCCGCCGCTGCTTCCCGGTGAAAGGCTCGCATCTATCTGAATTAAACTGCTTTTAACATCACCCAGAGACTGCCTGTAACCGCTTACAATTCCTTTTGTGATAGAATTCTCGAGTCCCATAGGACTTCCGATAGCGTATACCTCCTCGCCGATCTTAATATTGTCACTGTTGCCAATGGGTATTGTTTCACATTCATACCCGACTATCTGGGCTAATACAATATCTTTTTCTATATCTACACCAATTATACCGTCGTATGAAAGAGTATCCTCTCCATGAACTACAATCAATTTTTCAGCCCCGGCAAAAACGTGAAAATTGGTAATAAGCCATCCCTTATCCTTCAAAACCACGCCGCTGCCCTGTCCCATTGAGTTTCCGTTAAAATCAATTGGATAGACTACAACTATGGATTTATTATACTTTTCAAATATTTCTTCCGGTTTTAGAGTCTGTGAGAGTAGTGTGGAAGTAAAAAAAATGCACAATAATGCAAATGCGGTAGCTATTGCTCTCATTGTTATCCCCTTTGTTTATAGTAGTTTAAGTACTTAATCGGTCATTTTATTTTTGACCCCTGGTTTATTATAATCTTTTTATTTATTAATATCCATAAACTAAATCAGGTAGATTACTCTTTCGCAGAAGACAATTAGCTGAAAATATACAACAAATGACCAAATTTTTATTTGGGTTTACATTCTTTTATCTTTATTTTAACTTAATTATTCATCCCTATAATTTTAAATAAAAGAAAATGTCAGATTTACACGGAAAACTTGACCAGATCAAATCCAAAGAGAATTTCCTAGAAAAGATTAAAAGATGGATTCCGGGATATGATGGATACGTAAACAGAGATAATTCTCGTGAGCTCGATACTATATTAAGGAACCAATTGGCGACCCGGCTTGAGGATAATAAAACAAAGATCAAAAACACTGTTTCCAATCTTTCAAAGAATAAGAAGCTTTTTGAAAGCCAGGATATTGATAAACTCGACAAAAAAAACGAAGCTGTAATCGCTAAGCTGCGTTCAGCTGCAAGAGGTTACAGCGGTGCTTTTGACGTTGTGAAGATCAAGGAAGAAAAGCTGACTCAGCTTTATGATTATGACGCATCGCTTTTAGGTGATGTTGAAGCGCTTGATGGTATGTTCACTGAACTAGAGAACAACAGTGCAGCCGATACAGATACAAAAGAGACCATCAGCAAGATATCAAATGCTCTTGACGATATGTTGAGAAAATTCGACGAACGTGAAACATTACTCAGAGCTTTTGAGTAAAAATTAAGTTAATCAAGAAAAGGTAAAGTTTAGAAAATTTTTAACTTTAAATTTTAAAATTTAAATTTTTATAATATGGCAATGATAGATGTATTACAATTCTTCGATGAGACAGGCAGGACGATGGTGCATCGCGAACCGCAGGATGGTTCAGCTGCGCTTCGACTTGGTACTCAGCTTATCGTACAGGATTCACAGGCTGCTGTCTTTTACAGAGACGGTAAAGCACTCGATGTTTTCCAGGCGGGAAGACACACTCTTACTACTGAAAATATCCCATTACTTACAAAATTGATTTCTCTGCCTTTCGGCGGTACTTCACCGTTCCAGGCACAGGTTTATTTCATCGCTATGAAGAAATTCATAGACCTGAAATGGGGAACTAAGTCACCGATTAACTTCCGTGACAGTGAACTTAATTACGTTCAGCTCAGAGCTTCAGGTAAATTCTCTATAAGAGTCGTAGACCCGAGACAATTCCTCATGGAGATCGTTTCCACACAGGGTCTTTATATGACCAATGAGATCGAAGATTATCTCAGGGACGCTATCGTTTCGAGATTAAACTCTGTACTTGGTTCTAACCTTAAAACTGTTTTCGACCTCGGACAGAATTATCCGCAGATAGAATCAGGTGTTAAAGCTGAAGTGGCTGACTTCTTCAAGTCAATGGGTATTGAACTTACCGATATGATTATTGCCGGTATCGTACCACCTGAAGAAGTACAGGAGAAGATCAATGAGAGAAGCGGAATGGGCGCTGTTGGAGACCTCGACGCTTACATGAAATTCAAAACTGCTCAGTCAATCGAGAAAGCTGCTGAAAACGAAGGCGGTGGTCTCGCAGGCATGGGTGCCGGGCTCGGTGCAGGTATGGGTATGGCTAATATGATGACTTCTGCGTTTCAGAATCAGAACCAGCAGAATCAACAGCCTCAAAACCAGAACCAGCAGCAAAACCAGGGTTCCGGTCAGCAGGAGCAAAAGATGTCCATGGATGATATTACAAATGCTATCGAAAAACTTGGGAAGCTTAAAGAACAGGGATTATTAACAGAAGAAGAATTTAACACGAAAAAGCAGGACCTTCTTGCAAAAATGTAA
>CALGOI010000268.1 GCA_937959065.1 uncultured Ignavibacteriota bacterium
AATGAGCTTACACGCACGGAAGACTTAAAGGGGAAAAAGGTTCTTGTAACCGCCGGTCCTACTTTAGAATACATCGACGCGGTGAGATTCATTACAAATCACTCATCCGGAAAGATGGGATTTGAGACAGCCCGCGCGGCAAGAGACAGAGGAGCTGAGGTTACACTCATTGCCGGAAGGGTAAACCTTGAAGATATCCACGGTGTGGAAAGGATTAATGTCGAAACCGGTGAGGAAATGTTCGAAGCAGTGAAAAGCAACATGGCGGGAAAGGATGTAATCATAATGACCGCGGCGGTGGAGGATTTCGTTCCTCTCGACAGCGTGGATAACAAGATAAAGAAGGAAAACAGGGATAGGTTCGTTTTCGAATTTGGGAAAGCCACTGATATACTGGATTATCTGGGTAGCCATAAGGATGGGTTTAAGCTTGTGGGCTTTGCGATGGAAACCGATGACGGTGTGAAAAACGCAAGGGATAAGCTCAACAGAAAAAACCTGGACTTTATCATACTGAATAACCCAAATACGGAAGGAGCGGGCTTTGGTACCGACACAAATATTGTAACAATAATAGATAAGGACTCAGAGGAAGAACTTCCCAAGATGAGCAAGTATGATGTCGGTCACAAGATTATTGACAAGTTATTAACAGCAAATTAGTTATTGACAAAAATGCCCCATTTACCAACATTGTTAACAAATTTGTAATTATAAGTAAGTAAAAAATAAATAATTACCCTTTCATTTTTAATCCTCTTCCCTTATATTAATTTTGTTTAGCAACACTTTTTAACACTTCCTTTGGGTGACATCAAGAAGATAATCGACGGTTCAGTAAGCTATCTGAAGTATAGGGAGAAGTACAGCCCCGTTACTTTGTACGAAAATGAAGTGTCGATTGACAAATCAGAAATATCCACACCAGAGGAAACAACATCTGAAATGCCTCTAAAGAAATCCGCAAGCAAAGAAGAAAGCGACAACCCTATCGTAAGAGATGACAACTCTTCATACAGTCTCATTCGTGAGGACTGGATGGAAGCGGCAACCCTCGATGAGTTAAATGAAAAGATATGCGGCTGCCAGAAATGTGATCTGTGGAAAACCAGGACTAATTTTGTATTCGGGACAGGTAATCCAAACGCCGATCTGGTTGTAGTAGGTGAAGCTCCGGGCCAGGAGGAAGATAAGCAGGGTAAGCCTTTCGTGGGACGAGCCGGGCAGCTTTTGACAAAGATACTTGAAGCGATTGACTTCAAAAGAGAAGATGTTTACATTTGTAATATACTTAAATCCAGGCCTCCGAATAACAGGAATCCATTGCCTTTTGAAATTCAGCAGTGTGAGCCGTATCTCATCAAGCAGCTGGAGATTATAAAACCGAAGTTCATATTAGCGCTTGGCACGTTCGCTTCACAGACTTTGTTACAGACTAAAGAACCTCTTGGTAAACTCAGGGGACGTTTTCATATGTACAACGGCATCAAAATGATGGTGACCTATCACCCGGCAGCCTTGCTCCGAAACCCACACTGGAAGAAACCTACCTGGGAAGACGTGCAGATGTTAAGGGATGAATATGATAAATCTACAAAATAAAATTAATTGGCAAAGAGTAATAAGAAACATAACCTGGAGCTGGTAGACCTGCCCGATGAGACCAAAGATCTCGGGGATGGCAGGATAGCCCCTAATGCATTAGACCTCGAAGAAAAGGTATTGAGTGCTGTAATGCTCGATAATGACGTAATAAATGAAGTCCTGGAATTACTGGATTATAAGCATTTTTACCGCCCCGCGAACGGTATTATCTTCCAGTCCATGATAAAACTGGATGAAAAGAATGAACCGATAGATCCGAATACAGTTAAAGAAGAGCTGAAAAGAATGGGTAAGCTGGACGAAGTAGGCGGGGTTGAGTATTTGATAGATCTCAGTTCAGCTGTTTCTACTTCGGCTAATGCAGGGTTTTATGCGAAGATCATTTATGAGAAGTACATTTTAAGGTACCTTATCAGTGTATCATCGAAGATCGTAAATAAATGCTTCGATCCGACAGTTCATACCTTTAATGTACTCGATGAAGCTGAGCAGAAGATCCTCGACATTTCGGAAGCGCTCTCAAAAAAGAAGGTTGTCTCGGTTAAGGAGGAAATAGAGAAGCTGATCACCGAACTTGGTGACCAGAGGTCTAACCGAAGCGGTATAATTGGTATCCCAACAGGATACGAACGACTGGATGACCTTACAGTCGGACTTCAGAAATCCGAATTAATAATTATTGCCGGACGTCCTTCACACGGTAAGACTGCATTTGCAATAAATATTGCCCGTAACGCTGCTATAGATCACGGTAAATCCGTTGGAATATTCTCACTTGAGATGTCTGTTCGTGAGCTTATACTAAGGCTATTGGCTGGTGAAGCGCGTGTAGACGGTAAACTGCTTAAAGCCGGTAAATCCAAAGTTGATGAGTGGAACAAGGTGTTGAATTCATACCACAGGCTGAAAACAAATCTCTTTATTGACGATTCGAGCGAGCTATCCATTCTCGAGCTTCGCGCTAAGGCGAGAAGGATGAAACAGGACAACGATATAGACATGATAATCGTGGACTACCTGCAGCTGGTAAGAGGACAGGAGAATGCCGAGAGACGTGACCTGGAAGTAGCTCAGGTTTCGAGGGGACTTAAAGCTTTAGCGAAAGAACTGGATATACCTGTTGTCGCGTGCGCGCAGCTTAACCGGGGTGTTGAGCAGCGAGGCAAAGAGAAACGTCCACAGCTCTCCGATCTCAGGGAATCAGGTGCTATTGAGCAGGATGCTGACGTGGTTATGTTTGTTTACAGGGAGATCATGGGAATGAAGTACGACCCCAACAATCCTGATCACCAGGCATTGAAGAGAAAAGCCGATATAATAATAGGTAAGCAGAGGAACGGTCCGACAGGGGACTTCGAGCTGATATTCCTCGATGAGTATGCTAAGTTCGAGAACAAGTCAAAACAGCCCGTCATTGAAATACCTGCTATGGGCGGCGGTGAAGACGAAGAAGACACTCCATTCTAATAAACACTTCAACACGAAGACAATTATTGTGAGGCAGTTTAGAGTATCTTTCTATAGTAGATCCATTCCTTAAGAGGTTTTGCTCCCAGCTTGTTGTAGAATTTTATGGCTTTCTCGTTCCAGTCGAGTACAGCCCACTCCATTCTCCCGCAATCACGTTTTTCCGCAACGGTATTCAGGCGTTCGAAAAACATTTGCCCGATTCCTTTGCTCTGGTAATCCTTAGATATGTATATATCCTCGAGGTAAAGTGTTGGTTTGGCAAGAAATGAGGAAAATGTGAAGAAATATATAGCGTATCCTACAGGTTTATTCTTTGCGTCCTTATCAAAAGCCATCATGACATAAAATAAAGGGTCTGTCGCGAAAGCGTGCTTGAGAAGCCTTTTCCGCGCTTTTTCGTCAGGCGGGTCGAGTTTCTCGAAATCAGCCAGTTCCTTAATAAGTCCCAGGAATGCCTCTCCGTCGGATTTTTTTGCTTTGCGTATTGTTATATTCATAACGGGATTTTCATTAATAACTTTGTTTAAATTTATTATTTTAAGTTAGTAAAATAAAAAATGTATTAAAATATGGATAGAAGAGACTTTTTAAAGGGCGCGGTTATGGTGTCGGTTTCAGGTGTGTTTTTGAACAGATTTTCAGCAAGCGCAGAGAGAGCATTACCGTTCTTCGATGATTATGAAGATATGAAGTGTAAGAAAATGCTTAAATCCTTCGACGCGTCACTTGCCGATTTGCCGATGAACGAACTCATAGCCGAAGTAGGTAAAGCATTTATTGGTACTGAATATGTGGGAGGAACACTGGATGAAAATGTAAATGAGAGACTGGTTGTGAAAGTTACCGGCCTGGATTGTGTTACGTTTGTAGAGAATGCGTTAATAATGGCAAGACTTATTAAAAAAGGTAAGACAGAATTTGAAGATTATAAAAAGGAACTGGAATTTATCCGTTACCGCGGAGGTAAGATGGACGGATACCCGTCACGTCTGCATTACTTCTCCGACTGGATATATGATAACCAGGAGAAGGGTGTGGTAGAAGACATTACAGCCGGAATAGGCGGACAGTCTTATAATAAGAAGATCAATTTCATGAGCACACATCCGGATTCATATAAGCAGATTCAGAAAGACCCGACTAATCTTGAGGGTATCGAGACAGTGGAAGCGGATATGAACCAACGACTCATGTATTACATTCCTAAAGAGGAAGTGGACCAATACTACGGACTGCTCGAAACCGGGGATATTATAGCGACAACGACCGGAATAGCCGGGCTGGACGTCACCCATACAGGTTTTATTTATAAGGAAAATAACGGTACGTATTTCATGCACGCATCTCTTCCAAATAAACGAGTGATGATAAGTGATGTTGAACTGAAAGAGTATCTGATGGGAAATAAAAAGCAGACCGGAATAATGGTTGCGCGGCCGCAGCCGGTATAGGGCGGTGCGATGACCGGATTCATACTATTTTATTTATTTGTTTGCATTGTCTGCTATTTAATCGGCTCGATACCCACCGCTTATATACTTCTAAAGAAAAGACACGGTAAAAACATAATGCAGGAGGGCTCCGGAAACGTCGGAGCCATGAATTCCTATGATATTACCGGTTCCAAATCCACGGGTATAATTGTTATGTTGGTGGATTTATTGAAGGGATTAATACCGATCGCGGTATTAATCTATTTTTATGATTTCCAGCTGCCCTATATTATGCTTCCCGCAGTGCTGACTGTAGTAGGTCACAATTACTCGATCTTTCTCGGATTCAAAGGAGGCAGGGGGCTCGCAACAGCAGCAGGCGCGACATTACTTATTAATTTCTGGCTTCTGGTAGTATGGTGTGCCGGTTTTTTCATAACAGCAGCAATAAAGAGAAGCATTCATTGGGGAAATATAGTCGCAACTATCCTGATGCCTCTTGCTGCATTTTTCTTCAGTGGTTTCTTCGTGAAATTTACACTCGGGTACGAACCTGACGCAAATATAGGTTATATCAATGCATTAGAGGAATTATTATTTGTCTTCAGTTCCTCGTTAAGTTTAATTATATTACTGGGACATATTAATCCTATCGTAGAATTATTAAAAAAATCAAAAAGTAAATGAGTACAAACCCGCAGTTAAACTCCGTCGAAGAGCTTAATGAAATGGCTCGCCAGATAAGAAGAGACATCATAAATATGCTTAATATATC
>CALGOI010000269.1 GCA_937959065.1 uncultured Ignavibacteriota bacterium
TTCCTTAAAAACTTAAAATTAAATCAATTTGCTTATAAATACTTTTTATTAAAAAAGTAATTTTAATATCATTTATTAAATATTAAAAAAAAAAAAAAAAAAGTGGGTCAGTGACCCACTCAAAAATTAATCATTAAATCTTATAAAATTATGCAAACTTAATATCAAAAACAAGCTAATTGTAATATAACGGAACAATACAGAATTTGAATAGTTTCAATAATAACTTTGGATAAGGAAGCATAGCTATGGAATTATGCTAAATATTTGAAGATTATATATGCGGGTCACACTTTTTGAATTAGCGAAGTGGAATGAAGGGGATGCTAAAATAAGGATTTTTCTGAAACTCTACCTTAAAGGGCAGAGGCAGAAAATTAATTTAGAAAACAAAAGTAAAAACAATGAAACGATTCAAAAATTATTTATTTCTACCGATGTTGATAGTGCTTTTTGCCGCGGCAAATTCGTACTCACAAGAAACAAAAGATGATGAAGGGAATATCTTAAAAAACAATTCAGGTGTCCCGGTAATAAACACTAATGTTGATGATAAACCGGTTTACAAACAAAATGAAGAAAAGAAAATTGAGAGTAAAAACGAAACATTTGAGGTGAAAACTGAAAAGAAAGAAGATTATTCTGATAGGAAAAGAGAGGAAAAGAAAGAAGACTATTCTGATAGAAAAAGAGAGGAAAAAAAAGAAGACATAGATGATGAAATGAGAAAAAAAGAAGAAGAGGAAGGAATTTTCCATGAAACAAAAACTGAAAACACCGAGAATGCCTGGGAAGTAAAGAACAAGAAAAAGAAGCAGAAAAAAGTAAAAAAAGATTATAAAGGTGAAAGAGGCAAAAGTGAATCAAGAGGAAATAAAGACAAGAATAATGATTCACCATATGATCATGATCAAGGAAGAGGTAATGATTGGAAAATTAACTATGACTATAAATAATTCATAGAATATTATAAAAAACCGCCCGGGAATTTATCCCGGGCTTTTTTTTGCTTAATCAATAGACTTTATGGATGTAAAATTACAGGTTTATTTGTTAGCATAAATCATAACAACATGAGATAATAAATTACTTTCTCATTATAATGTATAGTAAGCGGAACAAGATACTTTATTGATAAGTTTTAATTAATACCATGGATTGGTAAAGCATAACTCAGTTATTATGAAAAACATCAAATTTTATCTTTCGGCAGTTTTTATAATCCTATCATCGACATTAAATGCTCAAACATTATGGAACATAGATGTATCAGATCATGAAGCTGCGAAATCATGGGATTACAACGAGGGAATATACGTAAACATAAGGGATGGAGAAGCTGCAGGATTCAGCGGGATAAATTTCATACCTGAAGCGGGGTACGTCTTTTATATTGAAGATGCTACAATACATGATTATCATGCAGTTTACAATGAACTGGTTGCAAAGTTCGGTAAAGAAGATTTTAATAAGGATTACATCGATCCATACATTAGTTACTCACCAAAAAACATTTCAGCAAAAGTTCACGAAGACTCTATAAATGACGGCCATACTTTTGTATACCGGGAGTGGAGCGAAGGGGATATTAAAATAAGATTTTTCTGGAATTCTGTCCGGTTTTGGGTAGAAGCAGTAAAAATCAGATAAAAAAGGAGAATAAAGAATGAAAGCGATTAGAATTTTGTTTTTTGTTTTTTGTAGCATGTTACTATTTACGGTAGTAAACGTCTATCCACAAGACACAAGGACGGATGAAAATTCAATTGAAAATACTGAAACAACGGGTGAACCAACAGTCCCTACAGATGACAAACCTATAGAAAGTGAAGAAAATCAAAATACATCAACAGAAGTAGAGACAAAGATTGAAACAAGAATAGAAGAAGAACGTGAGGAAGAAGATAAGAGAAAGGAAGAAGAAGTTAATCCCACCGAAGAAAATGAAGAAAAAACAGAGACAGAAGAAGATGCTTTAAAGAATAAGATAGATAAGGAGCGAGAAAAAATAAAAGAAGACCGTGAGAATCCCGACTCTCCTAACTATCAAAAATGAGGACTAATTATAAATTTAAAAAGCCCATTGGTCATTACACCTTTGGGCTTTTTAATGTCAACAAATTAAAAAATCTTAACTCTTAACGGAGTCTATTACCTGCTTAGCTCCGTCCACACCTGAAGATAATGTATTTTTAACCGAGTCGAATGCTTCAGTACCAATCTCTTTCGCTGCATCTATTGCCGCGAGTACAGCAGATTTAGTTGCTTCCGCAGTATTACCACCAACTGAGCTGACAGCATCGACCGAGCCTTTAACCGATTCAAGTGCGGTCTCCCCGATATCAACTCCAAGCTCCTTAGCGCTGTGAATTGCCTGACCGACTGCACCACGAACAGCTTCATCCTGTGAACCACCTGATTCCATAACACCTTCAACAGTACCCTTAACGACACCTTTAACCGATTTAATGACAGAGGAACCTATCTCCGCTACGCCGGATAATGCTCCTTGCACTATTGATGCGGGAAGCTTAATTCCTTCTTTGATCAAACCGGAGGTTTCTTTGATAGTGTTGACAGTTACTTTTTTTACTACTTCGACGACTGTACCGGTAATATCTGACGCTCCTTTGAGACTGGACGTTACAGCACCTTTGACGCCGTTTACAAGACGGGAAATTAGTGAAAACATGATTATCTGTGATTTAGTTTATAAGATGTGTTATAATATAAATTTAGCTAAAATCACAGACAAAGGCAAATTTTCAATGAAAAAACAGCTATTTAGAGCTTATTTGATACCGATCGTCATACTAAACTCTCCTGTCCAGGCATCTCCTGACATCTGATTTTCATTAATAATAAGTTTCCATGTGCCGGTTTCATTAAGGTCATAAGAAATAGTCGGACCAAAAGGACCATCAGCTTCTCCGGAAGGAGAAAATATTTGTGAGAAACGGATATTATTTTGTTTTTTACCAGCTTCGCTAATAGCCTCAACACTGCCTGTAAGTTTTTGTCCTTTAGAAACATCCATAAGGTATGTAACGCCGTCAAAGCCGTCTATCTTTCCTTTAATGAGGACTTCAGTAGCCCCCACAGGAAAATTTATTTTATATCCTTCCGGTGTTTTCTCAGTAAGAGGTTTGTCTTTTGGCGGAGTTTCGGTGTTTTCTTCTTTAGCATCCTGGCTTTCGGAATTAGTTGTATTATGTTTTTCATCCGCAGGAGTCTGATACCTGGCTGTGTCATCCATTTTAGAATTTGGATCGTCATTTTTGTCACCGCAGGAAGTGAGGAAAATCAAAAAGGAGTATATAAAAACAAATAGTGTATTTTTCATAAAATATTTTATTTTTTATAAAGATAAACATTAAGATTTAAATAATCGTTAAATAAATAGCACTTTTGATTTTTTAAGAAATTATATACATTTAAGTTACATACTACAGGGTTGAAATGAAAACGAAAATTCTTACAATATTAATAATAATATTAACTCCAATTTGTTCAAAAGGACAATGGGTAGATGTCACAAGTGGCATGGTTTCAATACAAGCTACTAATGTATATAGTGACGGATTAAACTACGTATTTGCGACAAGTCACAAAGGTGTTTACCGTTCATTAACACTCGGGAAAAAATGGGACAAATTGCCTTTGAATGACAGCTTGAGTTACAAATGTATTTTAGCTCAGAACAACCATATACTTGCCGGTGGTAATGGGTTGTACTATTCAAGCGACTACGGTCAAACATTTATAACACGTATTAACCGAAACAGAAATATAAATTCCATGACTTTTACGGCAAATATTTTATTAGTAGCCAGAAGTGGGGCAATAATACGTTCAACTGATTTTGGAGTAAGCTGGATTGATACGGTTTCATTTAATGAAGGACCTGTAATAAAACTTTTAAGCCGTAATAATATTATAGTTGCCGGTTTAGAGGAATCACAATTCTGGGGTGACGGTGGTATTTATGTTTCCACAAATTCTGGAAACTCGTGGCATTTATCCAATCTAGAGCCATTTGACTGTAATAATATATGCTCAACTGGGAATTACTTATTCACAACAAATGGAACCAAAGTCTACCGTTCATCGGATAACGGATTTAATTGGATAGAGATAACTCATCTTCCTACTACTAGCATTAATTCTATTAATACCAATAACAATGACTTATATATTACAGATTTTGGAAGTTTGGAAAGTGTTTTATACAAATCAACAGATGATGGTGTTAACTGGTTTGAAGTAACTGATGCAGGGAATGTTCTTATTAATTCGATGACAAGAGTTGGCAGTAGAATTTTTGCAGGTACCGCACACGGTGGAATTTATCACTCAGACGATAACGGCAATTCCTGGGGTCATTATCTGGCGAGTGATGAAGCGGTAACTGATATTAAAAGGATCGGCACCAGGTTAATTGCAGGAGTACAATTCAAAGGAATGTATTACTCACTCGATTCAGGTGAGACCTGGATACAGACAAAAATGCGCGACGGTTCACCATTAAGAATAGCATCTTTAGATTCTCTCTTATTTGCAGGATTTGTTAATGAATATACTGACACCGGAGGAGTTTACAAATCAACTGACATAGGTAACAGCTGGACAATTACAGGATTGCGTGGCAGGACAGTTGGAAGTATATATACTGTCAATAATGCCATTCTTGCCGGTGAGTTTTCTACTGGAATAAGAAGATCCGATGACTATGGGAATACATGGGCAGGTCCTTTTGCAGTAAATTATACACCTCACAGTTTTGTTGAGCATAATGGCAAGATATTTGCCGGTTTACAAACAATCGGTATCTACTTTTCAAGTAATTTTGGTCACTCATGGTTACCGACAACATTTACAAATTCATCAGTAAAATATTTAGCTTCAAATTCCACACATATTTTTGCTGCTACCAGTATATCACCCGGGTTATATTATTCAACCGACAATGGCAGCACGTGGGAACCAAGAAATTTTCCATATGGCAGCATACGTTTGATGTATACAACCGAGAGTTATTTATTTGCAGGTGTCAACAACGGGGTGCTAATGTCAACCGATAACGGCATAAGCTGGAGGTACAAGAATGACGGGTTTGAAACAACAAATTTATATATCAACAGCTTTGAGGAATTTGGCAATGATATCTTTGTAGCAACTTTAAACGGAATTTACAAATCACCTACGAATTATCTAACAAATACTTCACATATCAGCACTGAAGTTCCATCCACATTCAAGTTATACCAAAACTATCCTAACCCTTTTAATCCGTCCACCAAAATAAAATTCGACATTTCTGAACCTGTTTATTCAAGCCTAGTTATTTACGACATACTCGGCAAGGAAGTGAGTGTTTTATTGGACAAAAAGCTTGATGCCGGTACTTATTCCATCGAATTTGATGCGAGAGGGTTACCTTCCGGTATATATTTTTACAGACTTACGTCGGGTGATTATTCGGAAGTAAAGAGAATGACACTGTTAAAGTAGAAATTCAAGTTATTTTTTAAAGTCAATGAACATTGTTTCGAAATTGATTGTATATGACCTGTATTGCCATATATAATCCCTACCGAGATTCCCAAAATACTTAGATTCTCTGCC
This sequence comes from uncultured Ignavibacteriota bacterium, assembly GCA_937959065.1. Classification (GTDB taxonomy): domain Bacteria; phylum Bacteroidota; class Ignavibacteria; order Tepidaquicellales; family Tepidaquicellaceae; genus JAEYVS01. The sequence continues at coordinate 5,626 of CALGOI010000269.1, forward strand.
TTCAATTGACTCTGATATTAAGTCAACATCTTCAAGGGTGTATGATACATTAGCAGTTTTGAGGTTAATATTATTAAGTTTGAATCCTTTGAAATACTTTGCACCTCCCGCACCCTCTACTTTAATTTCTTCAGGTTCATATTTACCATCTATTTCACTTTTATAAAAATTGTAATATGGCTGATAAAGCATGGTTCTCTTCGCTCCTGTATCAAAGGCAAACGAAAGTGAATCTTTCCCTTTCAGCATTTCAATAATTGGACTAAATCCATTGAGAAGAAAATTATTATAAGCTTTTGTATCTGGATTTAAAGGAATAAACATTCCATCCTCAGATATCCTAATTTCACGCATATCCCTAATAATAGGAAAGCCAATAATAGCTTCTATACTTAAACCCATTGAAAAAGTAAGCGCTTCATCCGGAAAAACCAAGAAAACTACATTACGGAAAATCATATTACCGATTTTTACTTCCTCAGCATATCCTACTTCTGAATCAACTTTTGTACCGGTAACAGAATTCACTTTAAATGTTCCTTTAAGAATTTTAATTCCAACTTTCTTTGCGTAAGATTTCATTACTACTGAGAAATTCGCACCAGTATCAAAAATGAATTCGCTTTCATCACCATTTATTTTAACATTAATAGTTTTTCCCGCAAAACTGCTTCCGAATTTAAGTTTTGTATCCCCTTTTATTTCTGCAATTTGAGGTGGTAAATCTTTTAGTATCTCCCATATAATACCTGTATTTAAATAATTCTCCTTTTCATTTGGTTTTAGGTCATTACCAAATTTATTAAGGACAGTCTGAGTAATCTCCATTGCTTTTTTGTAATTCCTAAGATGTACATAATTGGTTATCATTACTGAATATATATCCTTTTTTAAAGAATCAGGGAAAGAATCACTAAAATTATTAATTAGAGAATCAGCAAATTCATTAGAGCGATTCGGTTTGTTGTTTATACTTTGATAAAGAGCTTCAAAATATAATATTTGCCAACTTTCAAGTCCTGGTCCTGATGCCTCAAGCATATTCCTGAATCGGAAGAATTCCTCATTGTCATACAATGAATACAAAGTATTAAAGAAACTATCATCGTAGTTCCCGGCTATAGTATCTTCTGCAAAATTTGACACTACTAATAGCATTAATACAACAAGTAATTTTTTTAAACCATTCATTACTTCTTAAAATTTTTGTTCATAATATTGCATAAAAATAATAAGATCGGTGAATTAACTATTGTAAAATTCCGTCAGGGAGAAAATATCAGAGTTTTTTTTCGTATTGAACTGATTTTTGACGTTCCAGGAACCGAAGGGGGGCATCACCGAAGATGTCTTTAAATGCTTTATTAAAATGAGGCTGGTCAAAGAAACCGAAATCAAAAATAATTCCTTTGTCTGCGAAATTATCTTTTACTATCTCCGAAGCAAGATTAATTATCTTCATTGTTTTTAGGAATTCCCTCGCAGTAAGTCCTGTCACATTTTTAAACCGTCTTTGAAATTGTCTCTCTCCTATTCCGATGTTTTTTAAGTATCCCGAGTAATCAATACTTCCTTTCGAATCGAGAAATTTACTAACTGCTTTAGATATAACCTTGTCAGCAGGTTGGATTTTCTTTTTAAGAATAGCATTACCAAAATTGTGAATTTGCTCTTCAAAATCCACATTTAGAGGAAGGAGATATTTAGCAGGATCAATTAATTTATCATGAAGTTTTGACAATACGACAAAAGAGTTTTTCAATTCGGAGCATTTTACTCCGAACAGCGGGTTTATAAGGGATGAGTGAAGTCTAATACACCTGATAAGTGTTTCCCCTTCTGAAGGAAACAAGATTTTTTGAGTAAATGCACCTTTTAAAAAAATCGAAAATCCTTTTCTGCCTGATAGGATTATAAGCGAGGGTAAGAAATCAGACATTAATTTAAATGGTTTTTCAGGCATGTCTTCTTTTACGGAAAATTCCCATACTTTGACAATAATACCATAAAAATCGCTATGGACAGGGAGTTCTCTGTAAAAAAAGTTTTTATTCATTTGTATTAAATGGTGTAATTTAAAATAAATATTACTTATTATGTCTTTAATTCAAATTCAAAAACGATGTCTGAACTTGAAACTGCCCGCTTAATATTACGCAAATTCGAGCCCGGGGATTCAGAGTTTATTTACAAGCTATTAAATTCACCGGGATGGCTGAAGTACATAGGACAGAGAGGCATAAAAAATGAAGATGATGCAAGAGGATATATCGAGAATTTAATAATGCCGGGTTATGAAAAGTATGGTTTTGGGTTTTATCTAATGATGAGAAAGGATGACGGGGCGCAACTGGGGATGTGTGGATTGATAAAGCGGGATTCACTTGATGATGTCGATATCGGGTTTGCTATACTGCCGGAGTATGAAGGAAACGGATATACAAGCGAAGCAGCTATTGCAACGATGGAGTATGCAAAAAATGAAGTTGGATTGAAGAGAATTGCGGCGATAACCGTTCCTTATAACAAATGCTCGATAAAAATACTTGGAAAACTGGGAATGAAATTTGAAAAGATGATAAGTATTCCAAATGATCCTGATGAGCTTATGCTGTATGTGAAGGAGTTTAAGAATTAACAAATATTGGTTTTTTGATTTTCCATATTGAGTTGAGATTTGAGAGAAAAACTTATATGTTATCTTGCTTTCCCGGAAAATTTTAAACTCCCCTCTTTCACATAACTTCATATTATATTATATTTGATTGGATTTTGTTGTATTCTGATGCACGCAGTATAACATTTAAATGTCGTCTGATTTTCAATTAATATTATTTATACTGAATCTTTAACTACCATTAAAATTTATTTTGATGAAAAATCTACCTCAAAATCCGGATTTGTTTTTTAACGTATTTATTTTTTGTTTGTGGCAGCTGCCTTTTTAACCTGAACTAAATTTTGTAAAATCAGTTGAGGAAAATGAAATCTCTAAAAAAAATTACTGCCTCGTAAAACATTGAAAATACATTCCCGGATTTCGGGGTAAATAAAAATATTTTATAAATAACTGATTAATTAATTAACCTTTTTATTAAATGTATCATAAAATCCAGAATTGAAAAAATTCAATGAATATAGTAATTTACCTCTCTTTGCACCCTTAGCTCAGTTGGTAGAGCAACTGACTCTTAATCAGTGGGTCCTAGGTTCGAATCCTAGAGGGTGCACCAGGTTCTCCCAAAGGGATGTGTTTAGCAAATCCCGAAGGATGAGCAAAGCATACAGGGTCGGTTTACAAAGTGCTATACTTTTAATAATTATTAAAAAATCCTGTATGAATAAATTTTTTTATGCTATAGCAGTTTTTTTTATTATTTCATTACCACTTCGATCGGAAGCACAACTTTTAAACGGATATAATAACCAATTATACAGCACGGTATTTGATGCTGCTGAAGGCGTAGCAATGCCTTTTCTACTTCAGCAGGGGTATATGACAATGCCCGGGGTTTCGATTCACAATGATACCATGCTGCTTTATAGCGGACAGGTTTATGAGCTGGTCAACCGTTATCAAAATCCTGAATCGGGTAATCCGAATAATTATTACCTGGAGCATACCCAATATGGAAAATACCAGATTGAGATATTCAGGAATGTATGGCCGTTCGATATACCGAATGTGTTTTATAATTATTCCGAATATTCATTTTCCTCACTTGCAGACTGTGTTGGCTACGGAACCAGGTTGCTGTCCGCAGTCGGAGACACTACTGAAAACGGAAACGCTTACCTGAATCTTATAAAGATCTTAAAGACAGCTAATACAACGATAATGGCTGAGAGGGGTTTTGTAGCATCAGCTTATGAATTCGGCGCAGCCTTCCCTACTCTTCCCGATAATAATCCGGGCGGATGGGAATATATTTCAGGAAATATAATACCCGACTCAATAAATGCATATAATCATAGGCTTCATCCCGGAGTTGGCACATACAATGGTAGAGTTAAAGGCGGTTACGGACTATCCAAAAAAGGTGATGTACTTTCTTTCGCATACGGGCCGGGCGGTGAATCAAATGGTCACTTCATGGTTATGACACAAGCACCATACCAGCTCAATCATGACAGTATAAAAATATTTTATCCTAATGTACCGGATACCAGTATCCAGAATTTTCTAAATCTATATAATGTCTGGGCGACTCCTGTTTATGATTGTTCGGGTCAGAGGGCTCACTTTTATGACACGAGGCTGCTAACCAGCGGCATCGGCCACGGGATATTGTGGATACTAACAGAGCCGGGTACCGATATGCCGCTCGGATTAATTTTTAAAGAACCGGACAGCACAGCTACAGAAATTCATGTCCAGTTAATAGAACCTTCGCATACATGGGCAATTTCAGTTGGAAGATATAATGGGGATAATGTAGGCATTCATCACAACAGTGGAGGAATTCCCTCTTCCCTTAAACTCGAGCAAAACTATCCAAACCCTTTTAACCCGTTTACAACAATCAGATTTTATGTTCCCAAAGGAGGTTTTGTAAAACTAATCGTTTACAATTTATCCGGGCAAGAGATAAAGACTCTTGTAAATGATGAATTAAATGCTGGAAGCCACGAAACCGGCTTGGATGCTTCAGGACTACCCAGCGGTGTTTATTTTTACAATTTACATTCGGATGGAATAAGTGAGACGAGAAAAATGATTTTAACAAAGTAGATAAAATAAAAAAGTGCTATTGAAGAGCCCTTTTAAAAACTTTATGCGCCGCTTTTTTGGACATCTTCTCCCTGCCCTTCGTATTTTGACGGGCATTTTGTAAGGACTTCCTTAGCATGGAAGTATCCGTCTTTAACTTTTCCTTTTGCAACAACATTCTCCGCCATTTCAAAATTGTTCGCTTTAGCTCCGTCAATGACCACTTTCATTTCCTCTCCTTTTTCATCCACCATGTAAAATACAAACTGGTTAGTCTGTGAATCGAATTTCGATTCCTTGTCCTTTACCCAGGTCCCTTTTACCTGACAGGTGGCATGGGTTTCATTTGCTTTTTGGAAATCAGCATATTCAATTTTGCTGTCCATAAATGAAAAAAATCCCACAACCAAAAAGACAACAATTATTATAACCCCAATTATTATTCGTTTATTCATAATCATTATTATTATACAAAATTACTGAAGCAATTTAAGTTGTTCAAGCTACAAAATTTGACTGAAATTAATCGAAAGAATATGTGATCTTTAAACGTATTAATTCATAATATCATTTGTCTACAACCATTGATATACGAAACTATACTGGCTATTTTTGTATAATGTCTTTTTACAAATAAAACATCCAATCCTATGAGATCTCTTTTCATATATACATTACTGTTTCTGTCAATTTTATTCACTTCCTGCGGAGAAAAGAAGCAAGAACAGCAATCAAATAAAAATGAAGATCAGGTAAAAACCACAACTGAGAAACCTGTTTTTTCCGAAAAGAAACTGGTTAAAAGTTATAATGACTGCAATATAGATTCCGCTAATTGTTCGTATATTGAAATCAAGTTCGTAGAAATGACTTCGGGCAGTGCAAAAGATAACATCAACAAACATATCAACGAGATCTTACTTAATATGTATCCGTTAAATGATTCTTCATATGGTTCAGTGAATGATATGGCAACAGGATTTATAAAAGATTATGAAAATGCAAAAAAAGAGTTTCCCGACATTCCCGGTGATTGGTACCTGGGTGCAAACCTAAAAGATACCGCCGGCACTAATAAGATCATAAGTTTAAAGCAGAATTTCGACATGTTCACCGGCGGCGCGCATCCGGTTTACTATGAATATTTCTATAATTTTAATGCAGAGACCGGTGATTCAATTTTATTAAAAGATATCTTTAAAGAAGGATTCGAAAAAGAGTTAACGGATATGGTGGTAGCTAAATTCAGAAAAGACCAGAATCTCGCAGCAGATAAACCGCTAACAGAAGCAGGATTATTCGAAGATTCATTATCATACAACAATAATTTTCTTTTGGCTAAGGAAGGCATCACATTCCATTACAATATTTATGAAATATGGTCATATGCCCAGGGAACTCTGGATATTTTTATTCCTTATGCGGATTTAAAGGCAATTTTAAAAGAGAATGGATTATATTAGTAGCGCAACATTATTTCAGTCGCATTCATTTAAGATAAATAAATAAACAATGAAGATTATACTTCTTTTACTGTTTTTGGTAACCGTTCCTCTAACCGGGTTCAGTCAGAATGATAATCAATACCTTCCGCATGGTGTAAAGTTTGAACAAAGGAAGGATTCAAAATCATATAATGACTGTGATCCTGATATGACAGACTGCCCAAATATCAATATCAATTATTTCTGGATGGTAGAGGGCAAGAATAAAGAGTTTTACAATAAACAAGCTGAATCCATAATCCTTAATGATGTTTATAAGATAGATGATGTAATTTATACTTCTATTAATGATCTAACCAATGAGTTCATATCGGATTATGTAAATTTCAGGAAAGAATATCCTGAAGCTCCCGGGCTTGGCTGGTACCTTGACGCTTACTATGAAAACGTGAATGATCTTTCCCAGGTCTTAAGTTTTGAGTTAAGCTATGAGATATACACCGGGGGAGCACATCCGAGTAATTACCAGAGATATTATAATTATGATTACAGCACAGCAAAACCGATATCATTGAATGAAATTTTCATTCCCGATTTTGAAGCAAAACTAAATCAATTGGTCGAAAGTGCATTCCGTGAGGAAAATGATCTGTCACCTCATCAGCCTCTAACAGATGCTGGTTTATTTGAAGACAAGATAGAATTTAATGATAATTTTCTTTTGACACGAAACGGGATAATTTTTCATTACAATATCTATGAGATCAGAGCTTATGTTTATGGTCCGACAGATGTAACAGTTAAATATAGTGACTTGATAGATCTTATAGACGAGAATGGAATAGGTATTTATTAGTATTTGCAAACCCTGTAAAAGGGTTTTTATTTATCTTTTTTAAAACCGTACGGGCAATGCCGGCAGCCGTTTTCACAGCAGTAACCGCGTTTTAGCAGATATTCGGATGTAAAGACATATCTCCCGAATTCATCTACGTAATAATCTTCTTCTTCGATTAGTTTATAGTTATCGGGGAGTCTACTCTTCTTCTCATTATTACGGTTTTCACGATTCATACATAAAAATAAAAAAGCCCGTCTTTAAATTAAAGACGGGCTAATATACCATAACAAAGTTATTTTATCTAACTCTCTTGAACTCGATCCTTCTGTTTTTAAGTTTATTTTCAGGAGAATCGTTTGGTGCAATAGGTCTGTCTTCACCATAACCGACAGTTTCAATTCTATCGCCGCTAATTCCATTATTTACCAGCCATTGTTTAACTGAATTAGCTCTATCCTGTGATAATTGCTGGTTGTATGAGTCACTACCATCGCTATCGGTATGACCGCTAATCTCAACAATTATTTCAGGGTGATCCTGCATAGTTTTTAAAGCACCATTTCTAAGGATTTCTTCTGAATCAGCAGTGATAATCGCACTTCCTTTTTCGAAGTTAATACCTTCAAGGATTATAACTGTACCGATTTCGATTTCTTCTT
>CALGOI010000270.1 GCA_937959065.1 uncultured Ignavibacteriota bacterium
GAAAAGAGCTCGAAGAAATTGCTTACAGGGTAAGAGAGCATATTATCAGGATGTCGACTGACGGGGGGTGTTTTATAGGGGCGTCATTGTCATGCGCAGATCTGATAGTATTTTTGTATAAGGAGTTCCTGAATATAAACAAAGACAATCTAACCGATCCGGAAAGAGACTACCTGCTTCTGTCAAAGGGTCATGATGTTCCCGCACTTTACGGCACATTCGCGGAAATTGGTTGGATCGAGAGAGATAGACTAAAAAACCATTTAAAGACAAATGACTCTATCTACTGGCATCCCAACAGGAATGTACCGGGGATAGAATTCCATTCTGGTTCGCTAGGACATTTATTGAGTGTATCAATCGGGATAGCACTCGATTGTAAGATGAAAGGACAGAAGAATAAAATTGTTGTGATACTTGGAGATGGCGAATTGAATGAAGGGTCTATCTGGGAAGCAGCACTTGTAGCAGCAGCATTTAAGCTGGATAACCTGATAGCCATTGTGGACAGGAATAAATTCCAGGCGAATATCAGAACAGAAGAGCTAATCCCGCTAAAGTCCATCACTGAAAAATTCGAGGCATTCGGGTGGGGAGCGAAATCTGTCGACGGCCACAGTTTCGACGACATGTCCGAGGGATTCAGTTCATTTCCAATTGAAGAAGGTAAACCGAATATTGTGATTGCAGAGACCATAAGAGGTAAGGGATTACCCAGCATACAGGAAAGAGCCGACAGGTGGTTCGTGAATTTTACCCAGGATGAAGTATCGATGTTGTTGAAAGAGCTGCGAGGCGGAAAAGAAGCGGAGCTTACATCGGAAACCATCATAGCAAGATAATTTAAAATTTTAAAAGAAAGTTTAATGACATACGAAGATCTTTTACATGAATTAGTACAAAAAGACGATAGATACCTGGTCGTAACAGCTGAGAATAGAGCGGCTATTAGGGGCTTACCGGACAAGATCGGTGAAAGGTTCATAGACACAGGTATTACAGAGCAGACAATGATAGGAATGTCGGCAGGACTGGCACTAAGAGGAAGAATCCCTATCACACATGCTCTCGCAACATTCATTACAATGAGAGCTTTTGAATTTATCAGAAGCGACGTTGGTATAGGGAACCTTCCTGTTAAGATGGTTGGAGCTGTACCGGGATTTCTATCCGACGGAAACGGTCCTACACACCAGGCTGTTGAAGACGTATCAATAATGAGAGGAATTCCGAATGTGAATGTCTTCTGCCCGGCGGATGAAGAAGATATGCTGCTTGGACTTCCGAAAGTTTTTGCCAGCGATTCTCCTTTCTACATTAGATATAATAACCTTAAACCTGAGGTCGAGCATAAAAAGGATTTTGAGATAGGTAAAGCTGAAGTTATTTCAGAAGGCAAAGATGTTACAATACTTGTTTACGGATTTTTGCTTAGGGAAGCCTTAAAAGCTAAAAAGATACTTGAAGAAAAAGGACGTTCAATTGGAATTATAAACCTTCGAACAGTGAAGCCTATAGACGAGGAGGCAATCTTAAATGCAGTGAAAAATTCCAATATGCTTGTTACTCTGGAAGACCATTTCATAACAGGCGGTCTTTATTCGATAGTTGGTGAATTATTTCTAAAGGAAAAAGTAAGTGCCGATGTATTGCCTATAGCTCTGAAGGATAAATGGTTCAAACCGGCTTTATTGAATGATGTACTCGAACATGAAGGTTTTACCGGTGAGAAAATAGCAAAAAGAATAGAAAATAACATTCAAAATAAATAAGATATGCCAAACAAAGTTGGATTAAACGAGAGTTTCCCGGACATAACAAAATCACAGAAGATATTTAAAAAAGTAGAAGGCACGGGATTAATACCCGGCTATACACAGCTTCTTGCAAAAGGCCCTGAACAATGGACAAAGGGTATTGCTCCTATTTATCTAAAACGAGGTAAAGGAGCCAGGGTATGGGATGTGGATGACAATGAGTATATAGATATAAATATGGCTGTGGGACCGCTGGTGCTTGGTTATTGTTATGATAAAATAGATGAAGCCATAAAGAAACAGCTTGAAGACGGGATTACATTTTCTCTTACACATCCGCTGGAGGTCGAGCTATCTGAAAAGATAGTTGAAATGGTACCCTGTGCTGAATCGGTGAGGATATCGAAAACCGGTTGTGACGCTGCATCTGCAGCAATTAGAATAGCGCGCGCGTTTACAGGCAGGGAAAGGGTTTTGGCATGTGGGTATCACGGGTGGCATGACTGGTATATCAGCGTTACCGACAGAAATGCCGGGATCCCGAAAGCAGTGCAGGACCTTACTTATACATTCAATTATAATGATATAGACAGTCTTGCCGACTCAATAGATGATGATACGGCATGCGTGATAATGGAGCCGACAATTTTCGAAGCACCGAAAGAAGGATTTCTGGAGCAAGTTAAAGAGATCTGCCATAAACACGGCGCACTGCTTATATTCGATGAGATATGGACAGGTTTCCGAATGAATCTTGGCGGAGCTCAGACAGAATATGGCGTAACTCCTGACCTGGCGACATTCTCTAAGGCAATGGCCAACGGCATGCCTGTATCGGTTGTTTGCGGAAGAAAGGACGTAATGAAAGTTCTGGAGCACAACGTTTTCTTTTTTACTACATTTGGAGGTGAAGCGCTTACACTGGCTGCAAGCATGGCTACGATTAACGAATTAATCGATAAGAACGTACCCACGCATCTTTCAAAACAAGGTGCTAAATTAAAAGACGGATATAATAAGACTGCGGAAGATCTTGGAATGGATTATACAAAAGCCATCGGTCATAATTACAGGTCGATGATCACATACGACGCAAAGGCTGGTGATCCCCTTTTACAAAAGACTCTTGTACAGCAGGAGATGATTAAGAGAGGGGTATTATGGGGTGGTTTCCATACAATGTGCTACTCTCACACTGATGAAGACATGGATTATATCGTAAAGGCTTACGGTGAAGTTCTCCCGATACTCAAGGATGCAATCGACAATAACAAGCTCGCTGAATCTTTAAAAGGTGAACCGCTGAAACCGGTATTCAGGAAAACGACAAATTCCGGTTTGAAAACTAAAGCAAAGGCAGAGGCTTAAATGAGTGATATACAAAAACTATTTTCCCTTGAGGGAAGGGTTGCCATAGTAACCGGGGCAGCAGGACTTATAGGAAAAGAGCATTGTAACGCATTATTTGAAGCCGGCGCAACTGTCTATGCATGTGACCTTAATGATGGAGCGGTGAAGGAATTCGCCGAAGCTTCAGGTGACAGAATTAAAGGAAATAAGCTGGATGTAACAATTAAAGAATCCATAACCGAATTACGCGATAAAATTTTAAATGACCATGGTCATATAGATATACTTGTAAATAATGCTGCTATAAATGACATGTTTGAAAATCCGTCATCGGCTCTTGAACAGTCAAGATTCGAGAATTATCCGCTGGAGATGTGGAAAAAGTCACTTGAAGTAAATGTTACAGGTACTTTTTTATGCGCACAGGTTCTCGGAACGGAAATGGCAAAGCAGGGTAAAGGGAGCATAATAAATGTAGCCTCGACTTACGGAATAACAGCTCCAAACCAGTCTATTTACATAAATGAAAAAGGCGAGCAGACATTTTTTAAATCTGCCGCATACCCGGCAACTAAAGGCGCGGTAATCTCATTTACCAGATTTTTAGCTGCTTACTGGGGGAATAAAGGAGTAAGAGTTAATACTCTTTCTCCCGGCGGTGTAGAGAATAACCAGCAGGATTTTTTTGTGAAGAATTATTCCGACCTCACACCGCTTGGAAGAATGGCTAAGGCAGATGACTATAAAGGCGCAGTGGTATTTTTGGCGAGTGATGCATCGTCATACATGACCGGAACAAACCTGGTGGTAGATGGCGGCTGGACTATCTGGTAAAAATTTAAAAATTAAACAATAATAATGGCAAAAGTAAAAGTTGGTGACAGATATATCGGAGACGGTGAGAGCGTTTATGTAATAGCAGAGATAGGGATTAACCATAACGGGTCGATGGAAAACGTAATGAAACTTATCGAAGGAGCGGCAGCGGCAGGATGTGACGCGGTAAAATTTCAAAAAAGAACACCTGAGCTGTGCGTTCCTAAAGACCAATGGAACATCGAAAGAGATACTCCCTGGGGCAGGATGACATATATTGATTACAGGCATAAAGTTGAACTTACAAAGGAAGATTACCAAAAAATCGATGACTATTGTAAAGGAAAAGGCATCCAGTGGTTTGCATCATGCTGGGATGAAGAAGCTGTTGATTTCCTTGAGCAGTTTGATGTTCCTCTTTATAAAGCAGCATCTGCATCTCTAACCGACCTTAGTCTTTTGAATAAGAAAATATCAACCGGGAAACCATTAATGATATCGACAGGAATGTCTACAATGGAAGAGATAGAAAATGCCGTAAATACGATAGGAAACGATAATATCATGATAGCTCATTCCACTTCTACCTATCCATGTCCATTGGAAGAGTTGAACCTAAGGGTTATCTATACTCTGAAAGATAAGTACCCGGACATCCCAATCGGTTACTCGGGTCATGAGACGGGCTTAGCGCCAACATGGGCCGCGGTGGCAATGGGTGCCACTTTCGTAGAGAGACATATTACATTGGACAGGGCAATGTGGGGTTCTGATCAGGCAGCTTCGGTAGAGGTAGGTGGTTTTCACAGGCTTGTTGATAATATCAGAGGAATTGAAAAAGCTTTAGGGGATGGAGTAAAAAAGGTCTATGACAGTGAGCTGGGCCCAAGGAAAAAATTAAGGAGAGTACAGTAAGTGGATGTAGTAGGTTGGACAACAATAGTTGTAATTTCAGCGGCCTTAATCTTTATGTTGCTGGAGAAATTGTTCCCTTATACGAAAGGTCAAAAGATATTCAGGGAAGGGTTCTTCTATGATTTCTTTTTATATACTATTGCACAGAGTTATATTTTAGGGCTAATAATATTTGGTTTCCTGGAATATATTAAGACCAATACCAACCTGTACGAATACAGCCTGATCGGTCACTGGCCTATATGGCTTCAGATACTTTTCTTTTTATTCACGCATGATCTGTATATATATTGGTTTCATAGATGGCAGCACAATAATAAATTCCTTTGGAGGATTCACGAAGCTCACCACTCACCGAAAACAGTGGACTGGTTGTCCGGATCAAGATCGCATACATTCGAAATTTTAATTAACCAGACAATTGAGTTTGCTCCCATAATTTTACTCGGCGCAGCACCGATTGTACCAGCACTAAAGGGAATGATAGATGCTGTATGGGGTATGTTTATTCATTCTAATATCGACGCCAGAATGGGCAGGCTGCAATATTTCATAAATGGACCTGAGATGCATAGGTGGCATCACTCCGATGATGATGGGAAAGAGTATCAGAATAATTACGGAACCAAATTTGCATTCTGGGACTGGATGTTCGGTACAGCATACTTTCCGGATCCTAAAATAAAGAAACCGAAACAATATGGGATTGCCAGGGATATGCCGGAATATCCACTCACTGAATTAAATGAGAAAGAAAAGTCTCTTGCACAAAAGAATAAATTTATACATATAGCAGTAATAGTATTCAAAGATACTGTAAGTTATATAAAACAATTTATATTTGCTTTCAGGAGATTTGAAACAAAGGAAGAAGCAAGAACAACCACTATTAACCGTGAGAATAGTAAGGGATCCACGGATAATACCTCATTTGAGGACATTAATGTCCTAGCCAGGGAAAATAAGGAAGCTTAATAATTTTTTTTAATATTTAAGAATTACTTAGTGTAGTTGCTTAAGCAATAATATTTAGTAATTCTTGCAGGATATCTTATTTATTGAAAAATTCTGTATTTATGCGATATAATTCGGCTTTGTAAATTATAAAAAATAAACTTGACTTTAAATAATTTAGAGTATATTTTTACAAACAGAGTTAAGAAACTCTTTTTTATAGAAAAAAATAGTAAAAAAACTTTAATATAAACCATAGTTCAAAAGCAGGCACTTGTTATGAAAAACAAACTTATTCTTACGGTATTAATAAGTCTATTTATGGTGACTGTCCAGTCAGCATATGGACAAAAAGACCATAATCTGGATACAAGATATAGTCAAAATACAGGGCAACAATCGGAAACAAGATCGTATAATAATTCAGCATTTATAAAAGCTGAAACAATATACTTGTCAGAGGCAACTGATATAGAAATCAATAAAGGGTTTGATATCCCATATCAACCAGATGCCTGGGTAGTCCCTGATGTAAGGGTAGATTCAGGATTAGTTGCAACTGCAGGTTTCAGACAAGCTGTTATTAGGTTTGGATCTGATTTTAGTATGTATGCTGTTGTTAACAAAAAATCCGTAAGTGGACAATTTGCAGGCAGAATAAATATATACCGGTCTGATAACGGCGGGTTAAATTGGATGCAAATTTCATCAATTCAAAGCTTTTCCAGTTATATTGGCCAATTCTCAGTATTGACTATGAATAGTACGCCAGGTAATCAAGACTCCACAAGAATAATATTATTTTACACATTATCACAAAACCAGAATTTAAACAGTTCGGTATTAAATTATTATTCAGTAAGAAGAGATGGTTCCGCTCCTTTAAGCGGAAATATTTTAGTAGCAACTTCCGGATTCAAATTATTTAATCCATCCGCATTCAGTAATTTTGCGGTTGGAGGTAATGGAATAGGAGTAATCGCAGGAGAATATAATAATACGACGGATGAAACAAGAAGTTTAAGATATCTCAGGAGTACAGATTTTGGACAAACATTTCAATCAGTTGCTCTCATAGACCCCGGTTATCCAACTTTCAATGATTACTTCCCTTCTGCCTCTTTTAAGAAGGGTTCTACAGACTCAGTGTATATTGCTGTCGAGAGACGATTAACAAGTGATACTTTGGTTAGAATTATATCTACTCCCTGGGAGCCGACTGCATCTGCAACTACAAATTTTTTAACATCAGGTCCTGATAATTATGAAAAACCAACCCTGTCTATTCTTCAAATGAATCCTGCTGAAAAGATTATGGTAACTTCGGTTAAGAATCTGGGATTACCGGTTTATCATTACAGTAATGATGGCGGAGCTTCCTGGATAATAGATGCAATGGCAGGTGTACCGCATCAAGTCGATATTAAATATATTGACTGCAGTTCGGATCCTGATACTGCGGACGGCGGCTATTTTATAATTGGAATGCAGGATGCATTGTTTAGTACTTCCGATTCTGTCTCAGTACGCAGAGGACGATTAGGTGATCTGGGACCAATCACATTTAAAGTTAATGACGTTTCGTCAACAGGGTTTCTCGGACCTTCGGTTACAATTTATAAATATACTCCGATGGGAGGAAGTTTGCAAAAAAGATCTGCCGTTATGTATGTAGGTAATGGCACTCTTAACTCTTACTATGACCAGGAAAACCTTCCTGTTGGAATATCAAATAATAATAGTAATGTTGATAACTACAAACTTTCACAGAATTATCCGAATCCTTTTAACCCGACTACTAAGATAGATTTTTCTATTCTTAAGAGTTCAAATGTAAAGCTGATAGTGTATGATATGCTTGGAAGACAGGTAACAACGCTTGTAAACAAATTCTTTACTTCGGGATCTTACACAGTTGACTTCGACGGTGCAAATCTTACAAGCGGTGTGTATTTTTACAGGATCGATGTAGATAATAACTTCAGTGATATAAAGAAAATGATATTAGTGAAATAATATAATCTACTTTTAATTTTATAATTCAAGGCTCGCTTTCCAAAGCGGGCCTTTTTTATTCCCGACCAAATAATAATTCAATGATTCTTTTTCGTTCCTGTAATAGAGTCCTCACAGATTCCTTCACATTATTATCTGATATTAACCGAATCTTTGTTTCTTGCTCATCTAAAACTTTATTTAATAAATTAAGGCTTAAAATTTTGGGAAGTGATTTCAGGTACCTGAACAGATCAAACTTTGTTTCAAAGCTCTCCACAAATTTCCTTCGAATTCCCAGTTCATTTGCGCAGGCGTAAAGCGCGTCAAGATTTAGATGACTGTTTCTATTTTGAATCAAATATGGTTCATTTAACCTCATTATATTTCTATCTAATAATGATAAAATATTCCAGATATCATTTCCCACTTCTGACTCAATTTCATTTCCAACAGCTCTTAGGAACCGGTAATCGTCAGCCGGATAAATATTTGTGAGCGAATACTCCTCACCGTCCCAGGCCCATTCTATATACATCGGACGGTAGTGGAAAATTCTAATACATTCAATCAAGAACTCATTCAGCATCGAAAGCATAAGCCCAAACGGAGCTGCCTCTGTATATACATTCCAGTGTTTCTCCCATTGCCAGCCCAGCGACGAGATGATAGATCGTGAAGATTTTTTCTTGTCTGAATTATTTATACCAGGCTCTTCCCACTCTATATCACTGGATAAAGTCCTTGTGTATGATTTACCTTTTACTAAAAATTCTTTCCCATAACTTACTTTAATTCCCGATAACCGGGCTAATTCAAGGTAAGCATTATCATCGCTTAAGTTTATAGGCACATCTTTCCAATTTAAACTTATATCCGCATTCTTTAATATTGAACTCCATGCCGGTATATCTTTTCCTTTGCCAATTACATCGACTTTACAATTTATATTGTCAAAGAGATCGAATGCATCGAAATATTCTTCCGGCTTGTTTTTAGCGTCTTCCCACCAGAAAGCACCGCCAGGTTCAATTAAAATTATCCTTTTAAATTGATTCGGGGCAAGTACCTGCGCCTTTAAAACAGCCACGCAGTCAGTACCGGAAACGGCAATTTCCGACCCGGGTGAAGTTTGGTTTAAAACATCGAGTGCTTTGCTGACAAAATTTTGTGCAGGTTTTAATGTTATCTCTATCTTTTCATATCCGGCTAAACCCTCTACAGGTACATCATCACAACCAACCAAATATAATTTGTTCTTATTATCACTCACGTTACTTTCCTCACCTTACTTTCGCTCACTTTCCTTCATTATTTCCTTTATAACGTTACTAACGGGATGTTTCTTCAGCTTCTCAAGAGATAAAGGCAGCTGTAAAGTCCAGTTTCTGTCGTTTACCAGCCCGGGTGAGTTAATCCTGTCATCTCTTGAAGAGTAATCTTTAAGAATCTTTTTATCGAGATAAAGATATTCATTAATCAACTGGATACAAAAAATTGATGCGGTACTATTAATTGTTCTTAAAGTTTTTTCAATGAATTCAACGTCCGGATACTCTCGCATTTTACCGTAAAAGCCAATATATTTCCAGAATTTATCTTTTTCTCCAAAGCTCGAGATATACATTCCGGTAAGTTCCATCAAAGATTCATCTTTCAATTTCGATACTTTCTCAAGAACTTCAAGCGAATCGATATCTTTTTTCCAGTAGAGCTTATCCTTCCCGGGATGGTCTTTGTCAAAAAGCTTGTTCTTGAGTTTACCAGATGAAATCTTATGTTTTCGGCAAAATTTATTAAGGCTGCTAACGTCTATTGTACCAGCTTCATACTTCCACCAGACAGGAAGTGTACTCGAATCATGTGTCGAGACGGTAGA
>CALGOI010000271.1 GCA_937959065.1 uncultured Ignavibacteriota bacterium
GCATATTTTTCATAGGGAAGTTCGGTGGTTGGCTTTCGATGCCATATTACCACCGCTATAAACAATTAATAATCAGTGTCAGTTTCTGCTTCTATATCAATGTTCATTGCTCTGTATTTTTTAGCGAAAACAGCCGCCCTCGCTTCAAGTTGTTTGTAAGTGTTTTCACATTCTCTTTTATAAGCCTTATCAAAATCTTTGTCTTCAAACGAAAACCCTTCTTCTCCATGTGAGCGAATAAACTCCGCAGCATTAGAAAGTGCATGATATTTCGCTAAAAAGTATTGTGCTTTTTTATAGTCTTCCATGTTACTGATTATTAAAAGTTCATAGCCAAGTACGTTGTAGTGCATTAAAACGACACTACAACACTGCATAAAAGCAATGCTTAGTGTCGTGTCTATTTACAAACTATGCGGTAGCTTCTTTTTCTTTTTCCAACGCTTCAAAATACTCACGCCAATCTTCTTTCCATTTATGGTGTATTTCAACGCCATCAGATAGTGAGAATTTACCTTTTAGTTTTTTAAGGCGTTCTTGTAATCTTAAAATTAAATCTGCGTGTTCGTACTGTATTCCAAGTTCAGCAAGGTTGCAAGCCATTCTTAAATACTCTACTTCTGTTTTTCTGTCTTTAATTTTTACACTCATTTTATTTCTGTTTTTGCCCTCGCTCAAAGAAAAAGAAGCGGAAAGGCTTGTTAATATTAATTTAGTTTCGTGCTTAATCTCGCACTGCTCTTATGCTTGACCGTTAGGCTTAATACTACTCTGTGCCTTTTAGTTAAGTTAGTTCGGTTGAATAGGTCAAGGCTTCCAAATCCCACCGATTTTTTATTCAAGTACGTTAGAAAACAGTTTTGCTACCAATACTGCTGGCACTTATGGCAACTCCTACCTTCTCTGTATTTGTTGCATTTTGGACATCTTGTTTTAGGCAAAACCGTTCCCTTCAGTTTTCTAATATTAGGTGTAGAGCATTTTTTTACTACTCTTTCAGAATCATCTAACAATTCTTGCTGCTCTTCAGGGGTTAATTTAATAACCCCGTCTTTTGTGTTGTATCTTTTGGAAGCAAATATCTTGCTCCATTTGTAGTTAAAATCATTCTTCATAACCATTTATTTTTAAATCCGTAAAAACCGATTCCATCCCCAGGGCCGCTCAAGGCCACTGAAAGGAAGTTTACTTTTACTCAAACATTTCCGGATCCCACTTAACATCGTTGAGCATGGTTTCCATGTTCTTTACATCTAAGTGAAACATGGATTCCGGAAGTCGAACCGCGATGTACCCACCAGCTTCCGCCCTCTCGATTGCCTTCTTCTTATTCCAGAATATAGGTAACTGCGAGTTTATCACTACCGGCTTATGTTCTACCTTGTCTACAAGCATGTAGACTGATGAATGTTTTGGCATAATCTATCCTTTCGTTTTTTGTGAGACCTCCCTGGCAATTCGTATCTGCTCGAATACATCTTTGAAGTCTCCGCTGTTGTACATTTCTATAATATGCAATAACTCCCCAGGATTCTCGGCTTTTATGGCCGTCTCCATTATTTTGGTAGTCATGTCTATTTTTTGCTGAACGACGATTTGCTCCTCTGGGGATAGGTTAAGGCCCATGATTTTGATCAAGTCCCATGTCTTCTCGTGCATGTGCTTGTACTTATTCTCAAGATTCCGCTTGTACTTCTCGGCCTTCTTTTCGGCTTTCCTTTTTTCATCGCGCCCTCCGGATGCGTATTTAGCCTCTAAGTCAATTGCCTTGTGCTGTGTTTTTATTTCTCTAATGTAGAATCCCTGGAAGAAGTTCATGGCTGAGTTCACAAGCAGGTAGAAAGCGAACTTGTTTCTTAGTTCATTTTCTTTAAGCTGGGGTAGCTTGGATTTTTCTTCGACATACTTTTCCTCTTCTGATAGTTCTCTTTTACTCATTTGTTTAATGTTTCTTTGGTTTTTAATGCAGCCTGAACAATTGACTCGCCTAATATACTTTTGGCCATCTCAGGGTTGTCCTTTGACTGAGAGATTATTGTTTCCGCAAGCTCGTTGGCTTGCATAATTGCTTTGCTTTCTTCGCTTTCCTTCGGCACCAGCTTCAGTTCAATGTCTAACGCATCGCATAACCTAAGAAGTGTCTTGAGTGTCACGTTGACATCCTCCCCAAGCTTCTTCTTAGACTTCTTAAACCCGCAGCTCTCTATAAGCCATATCGTCTTAGAAGTCACATCGGACAGCACCGATAGCTCTCTTAGGGAGAATCCCTTTTGTCTTCGGAATACCCTGAAGGCTCTTGATATAGATGACATATTACTTGTAGTTTTTAACCAGCTTCTTAGCCTTTTCTTCAAGCTCCTGTAGTTGAGGTAGTGGGAGGTTGTCCATCATCCTCTTGAGGATGCTTAGCTTCTCCTCATCCTGGAGATTCTTGGCCTCAATAAAAGAGGCAGAACCTACCCTTTCCTCAAGCTCAAAAACCCTGGCCTCAAATTCTTCAGCTATTTCCTTTTGATTGTCCCTATCAACTTCGATGTTATGTGCCTTGACCTCCAGGAGCCTGTATTTGCCATCCTTCTCTTTGAGTAGCTTGGCCATTACTTCCTTTAGGTTTTCGAGGTTAAGCTTTTTCTTTTGAAAGGCTTTGAATGCTTCTTCTATTTTGTTTTCTTCTTTTGGATTCATCTTTTTTCTGTTTTTTGTTTCCCCGTTAGGGGCTGGCCGGAACCACCCGGCCAGCGAACCATGAACAATGGAAAACTGATTTATTTATTCTTCTTTTTTAATTTTCTCTTTTTTCGATTCTTGGCGCAGGTTTGCTTATGCTTAGCCATCTGCCTCTTCCTCTTTCTTTCTTCAGGAGTAAGGTATTTCCCTGCCAAGCCTGTGTATCTCGCAAACATAATTACAAATTTAACTATTTCTTCTCAAGCTAAGCTTCGACTACGCTGTATGGTGGATTTTCTCCGTTTAAATCAAGTGCCTTTGCCATAATTTCTGCCTCGACAAAAGTCCTTTTTCTTCCGGCACAGTGGTCGGGGATTGCCTTTCCGTCTTTATCAACCACATCATACCTATTATTCGTGTTGTTGAGAACAAATGTATTTACTTCGTGGTGCAGCCTAAGCAAATCAGCTTTTGTTACTTTGTGAGACATTCCATTTAGACTGATTACGTATTCCCTGTCTGGGTCGCCTGCCGCGTCACCAGCAAGTCTTTTTCTCACCTCAATTTCATGGGGTGCTTTTTCTTTATTAGTGTTCATCTTTATTTAAGTTTATAGTTGATTAAAGAACAATTGAAGTTGTTCTATGTTTGAGAAATTCTTCTTCTTCTGATTGTTGCTCGGATATGGATAAAACACTCTCCAAAATCTTTTCCTACCCATATATGCTATGCTGTATGTTGTGTCCCCCTTTGCAATTACTATGTGAGGAACCCCTCTTTTTGATATTCTGACCTCACCTCCTATCTTTTTTGTTAGTGATGTTAGCCGCTTTTCTATTGGGTTGGTTATACTCATATCCTTATGCTTTTGCGAAGTATTGATTTGCTAATTCCCCAAGATACTTACCTACCGGAACTGCTACTGCATTTCCAATCATTTGGCAAACATCATTCTTTGTTCCTATCCACTTGTAGTTGTCAGGGAATCCTTGCAGCCTTGCGTATTCAAGTGGAGTGTATGGCCTCACCCCTAACTCAGACCTATCGTCTTTAACAAGGCGAGTGCTGCGGTCTTTTTTGTAATGAGCTACGCATGTAGGGGCGACTGCATTGGGGTCGTTAGGGTCGCTTATTATAGGCTTGTCTCTGTATTTTCCAGCCATTCTCTTAATCATACTCTTTGTGATTTCGATCTCAGGGTTCTCTTCCAGTATATCTTTCAGCTTTGGCCTGTCCATTGATATTTTTGGTTCCTCTATCTTAAACGGCTTCTTTGTTCCTATAATAATCAACCTTTTTCTTTTTTGAGGCAGCCAGTTGAGTGAATCAACGGGGCAAATCACATTCACATAGTAGTCGGGTAGCTTTGTGAATGCTTCCATTACCACCTTAAACTTCTTCATTCCTGGAACGTTCTCTATCATATACATGTCGTGTTGCTTGATGGCAACGTGCCTAAAGAAGTGAAGGAATAGGTCGTCACCGGTTCTTACTCCGTGAATGTCTCCTATCCTGCTATACCTATTGCAAGGGAATGTTCCTACAGCTATGTCTCGCTTTGGCCTTGCAAGGACTAATTCATCTTTTATATCTGCCTGCACTACCTCATGGTCAAAGTTCGCTCGAAGGTTTTTACAGGCCACTTCGTCTAACTCAAGGCTTGAGGTGACATTTATGCCTGCGTTAATCAGGCCCATGTCCATCCCCCCTGCTCCTGAGAAGTAACTTTCTGCTGTTATCATGGTTCTTATCCTTTCTTTAGTTTCTTGGTTGCAAATCTGTATAGTGCGCTCTCCCAATCTCCTGCTGGCGACCAGCTCTTTCCATTCCTTCGCTTCTCTTTGTTCTCATATTTTTTACAAAACTCCTCCGCAATTTCTAACGCTTGGTCAGCGTTGCTGAAGAAGCTGGAGTTATCCGCTTCCATTACTGAGGTGAATATGTAGCACCCTGCTAATAGAATGTTTGTCATATCCTGCTTTGCATCCTTTAGGGAGTTCTCAAGAAGCGATAATTCTGTTTCAATACCCTCCGTTGTAACCCTTTCTTTTTCATCGGCATCTACTTCGGGTAATGCTGATTCAGGGTGTAGTGTTATACAGGAAACAGACTCACTAAGGTCGGGTTTCCATAATTCAATTCTACTTTTATCTATGGCGTTAATCAACGCTTTTGCTTTTTCAATTAAGTTATTCATGGTCTTTTGTTTTAAGGGTTAACTAATCTAAAATAAGCTGCGTCAGGAAATGACTTCCTGAGTTTCTCTAAGAACAGTCTCAGTTGCCCTGAAACCTCTAAGCCATCATCGTGCATGTTCTCATCTAAGTTCACGGTGTAGAGATTCTCTTTTAAGCTCACGTCTTCGTACTCAAACATCTCGTTTGCCTCTATCTCGTCAGCTAAATGCTGGCTGAGGTTTCCCCTAACAATGCTTATTATTTCTGTTGGAATATCCTCAAGTATCGCTTCCTCAATTTCGGGGTTTACTGGAGGCAACACGGCCTGTGCCATCTCCAGCAATACCAGCTCCTTTTCTGTTAGCTGGGTTTGGCTTTTAAGATAGTCCTTGATTTCTGCTAATACTTCTGTCTTTGTCATGGTTTTTGTTTTTAGGGGTTAATTGCTTCATCTGTCATTATGTCGATTGTCTCCCAATCTATACCAGTATTGCAGTCCATATTTTCAAGGAGGCTTGCAATATCTGTTATCTGCTCCTCACTCAGTTCAATTCCTCTTTCCTCTCCTCTCTGCTTTATGTCTTCTCGCTGGAAGTGTTGGCTGATATATCCAGCCTCTTTATAGATACGCTTGGCTTTTTGCTGCTCGTTCTCCTCCCCTTCTAATTGAGCTAACTCCTTTCTTAATATTCTTGCTGCCTCTTTCTTTCGCTCCGCTTGTTTTTCTTCTTGCATTTCGGGGTTCTCCATTGCATTAAGAACCTCCCCAATATCTATATCATCGTGTGTGATGTGTTCATCTGTCACTTCAGCCCCTAATATTTCGCAGTAAGAGTGTTCAAGGGCGTCGTTCCCAAAAATAGGCAGGAACTCGTTTTTTATTGGCGCAATAGATTCCAGCCCATAATCTTGAACGAAAACCGGGTTTTCAAACCCAACTGCATCGTCTATCCTTTGCTCAATCTCTTCAATTGGGATGTTCTTTTTTGTTAGTTACAATTTGTTCTTCTCCGCCTTTGTAGTTTGCACCGTCTCGGTACATTAATAAAATTTTTACGTTGTTCATGGCTATTGTTTTTTGGTTAAAAATTCTTCCAGTTCATTCAGGGAGATGCTGCCCGTTTCTATTTGGTCGGCTGCATCGTATTTGCTTTGGTGATACTGGTACACATAAATATCATCGGGTGTTGGTGTATCGCCCTGTATGTATAAAATCACATAGCTTGCATCGTGCCTCCAGTCAGATTCTTCGGGAACTGAGTACAGTTCCAGGTCTAAGCACACTTTGTAAAGTTTGTCTTTGTGAGGAAACAGGTCTTTGAACGTGTCCCTGATTTGCTTAACTTCTTCCAGTCCGCCCGTTAAAATTAGTTCTTCGGGTGCGTCTGAATGTTCGTTTCCTTGAAATAATACATTTTGCTTGTTCATGGTCTTTTGTTTTTTTTAGTTTGGTTAATAATTTAGTTCGTCTTCTACCACCCCAACCCGTTCCAATTACGGTAACGGGTGAAGCTTTTGGGGTGGTTACAAACCAAACGAACTACTGATTTTGTTTTTCTTCATAAAATATAACTGTGTCTGCGCCCGTTGCGTTTCCGCATCTATCGCTAAACATTTGTTGTGCTTCTTCTGCCGTGTCTGCTGAGTTAGCACATTCTTCAGCCAGTTCTTGTGCATCCTTTACAAGTGTTCCTGAATAGTCGTAATTTATGGTAATTGGTTCTTCAGTTTCTTTGTTTTCGTTGTACCATTTTATGAACTCTACTACTGCTTTATGAACCTCATTAATATTTACAGTTAGGATGGCATCATTTAATTTCATTATCAAAACATCTTCTTCACTCCCTGCATTAAACTGTTGATTTGTAAAACACTTCTCTACTACAGGCATTAACCAGTCCCATGAGGTGTGGAATTTCATTTCGTCAGGAAAGAACTCCCTTACACTTTCCCAGCCGCAGGATATTCCTGTCTCCACCCATTTTTGTTGGGAGTGAGGTGTCTCATACTCTCCATCTTCCAGCCAAGTCATGCCTGTTTTAAACCCCATAAATTCTGCTATTAGCTTGTTGTTTTCTTCTGTTGTGTTCATAGTTCTTTGATTTGGTTAATAATTAGCTTGCTTTTTTCAGTTTTTTAATTAGCTTCTTTTGTATGTTTACGTTCCTGTGATGTTTCAATACTAATTTTTTCATTGTTCATTGGTTTTTTGTACCCTTTCGGGCGGTTAGTCTTGCTTGGTTAGTTCGTCAAAATTCGAGGCATACACAGTATGGGTTTCTATTGCATCGTAAAGACTGTGTTGGTCGTATTCTATTATCTCTTGTAATAAAAACTCCAGTATTGCCCCTAATTTGTGGTTAAGGTCTTCAGGCTTGCCATTTTTTAGCGTTTCTACCCATTCGCTTGACTGGTTGCTGTGGCTTGATATGAACCCGCTTCGGCTTGTGTATTGTTCCTTTATGTGCAGCCTAAACGCTTCTTTGTTCTCCTCCAGCATCTCCAAAATCTTGTTTTTGGCTTCTTTGCTGAGGTTTACAGCTATGTTGATACTATCATTGCGGAAATTGTACTCCTTCGGGCTGATTAGCTCCTCAAATTCAACTGCAATTGATTCGTGTATCTCATCTTGCAATTCTCTTTCTATTGCTTCGGTGCATTCCTCAGCTACGTTTTTGAAGTATTCGTTGTAATTGAATCTTACATCCTCAAATTTTACAGGCTCAAGCCCTTTTTTTGCTCTCTCCTCATCTATACATTCAATTTCGGTATCTTCATTGCACGGCTCAAATATTGTTGAGTAGAAGCCCGGAAATACGGGCAAATAAATTTGTATTTTCATTGTTCTGTGGTTTAGTTAATAATTAGTTTTTTGAATCCTCCAGGCGGTTTGCCTGAATTGCTACATTACGTGTGGTGTTTGCTGTGATAGGCCTTCACATTGCTTTTTAGTGATAAAACCAAGCCTGCGCAGCCTGTGTATTATCGTATAGTTAGTGTGGAAAACCATATCCATTCCGCACCCGTGAACCCTGAAATACCCGTCACGGTCACATTTGTAGCCCATAACTTCTAAAAATGCTATAAGTTGGCAGTATTGGTATTTTTTGGTGTGTTTATTTTTTTCGGGTGCTACAAAGTGCATGGTTCGGCTCATACCTGATTGAGATACTTTGCCGATATTGCACAGCATACGCCCTTCTTTTATTGCTTTAATATACCTTTTTGCATCTGATATAAAACGCTCGGTGCTGTAATATTCGCTTTTTTCGATTCGCTTTGCAATCTCTTTGTTTGCTGCGATTTTGTTTTCAATTCTTTGTTGTTTGTTCATGGTTTCATTTTTTAGTTAATATTCGTTTGATTTTGAGCAATTGCCCGCGTTGCATCACGTACCCATTAAAAACGTTTATTGGGTGCGTGGTCACAGTCTGCCCTGTGGTCGTTTGTAGTGTTATCATGGTTTTTATGGTTTAAGGGTTACACAATAGCGAAGCAAGCAAAGAACGCCACCGACAAAGCCAGCAGCATCAGGAAGCTTGCAAACGCCTTTAAAATTGGTTTTTGCATAGCTTGGCGCGGTTTATCCTGCTCCAAGTCATGTAAAAAGGTTTTTACATCTAAATACATATAGTATGGTTATTGGTTAGGACGTACTAAGGGAATCGAACCCTTACCTTGACGCTTGCCCAGCGTGTACGTCATTCGGTTGTTTTACACTGGTCACCATCCACCGAAAGGAAGACCAGATAGCTGCTATTTTGGGACACTAAACCCGCCCCGCAGTGATTACAACATACGGGTGAGACTTTACAATGTGCGGCAGTACGCTACAACTTACAGGGCTTACTCCATTGCCTGTATTTGGTGCGTATTAGCGCCCAACACCAAGCGCGCCCCTTATTAGTGCTAAAGGGAACTATTCAATACTATTCTATTGTGACACACTCAGGATTTAAAGCCTTAAACCGTTTGCACCGTTTCCGCTGTTTTGCCGTGCCTTGCACGTTGTCCAACTGCACACAGTATATATAAGACTTTGCAGCCTGTGAGCCTGTGAGCATTTCAATCTGTGTAGCTCGCTCGTGTGTATTATATAATAAGATATTTAAAGAACTTTGACTTTACTGTTGTTTATGGTCTGTTAAACGTCAAATATATGTAAAAGGTTACATAAAAGCAAAGGTTTTTTTATGTCATATATTTAGCCGCCTTGTAATTTACTCATTTTCAGGGCAATACAGACAAGGCGAAAGGCAAAGAAAATTAGGTAGTTAGGCGGCAATACTAACAAGCAACCCACCGAAATGGTATGGGTTATAGTTTACAAGCCACAAAAATAAAACCTTTTTTGCCGCCCCAAATCGCACCGTTTCGCCCTTGCCCATAATATTTATTATGTTAAGTAAGCAATTTTGGCAGCCTTTCGCCTTTTCTCCCTCTCCCCTACCCTACCACCGCACCCCACCCCCTAAAAAATGAGTGAACAGCACACCACACCACAAGAGCAAAGGAGCGCACAGCCTGAGAGCTGAAGCAAACAGCAATACTATTTAAAAGGAGTCTCTTACCTGTGTGCTTGCCTCATTCATTTTTGGTTTTCCCTGAGAAGATAGGAGGGGGATGGTTTGGTAGATATACTCCCCCAGCCATAGAATACATTTCCGCCCGGACATTACACCAGACATTACACCAGCCCTACGCTGCCCTTACGCTGGCAGCCTTTCCCTACGCTGGCCGCCCTTTTCCTGCATTATCCTGTACTGGTATCCCCTGGTTCTGGCCCATAGGATCTGCCACCCCCTGTGGCACTTAAAGTAAAGGTTTAGGTCAATTGGTATAGCTTCGGGTGTGTATGAGTCAGTTAGGTGTGTACTCCCTTGGCAAAAACACGATTTTGGCGGTATGTTGTGTGGATACGATTTTTGGCTTATTGTAGGAAAAAGGCGATTTTTGTGTTATGGTAGCGTTTATGAAAAGGGAGTGGCCGGGATTATTGTTGGCCGGGTTGGTGATTACGATGCTGATCCTCTATCGCGTAATGCTGGAGTAGGGGGGGGTAGTTTGAGCCTCTCGGTACCGGTACAAAAACAGAAAAGATGTTAACTAAGAAAGGGCCTGTAGTGTTTATTTGCTTTGTTGAGGGTGAGCGCTGCAATTACAAGTTTTATGATGTTCGAGACAGGAATACTTCTCCGGATGACTTTTTGCTGTGGATGAAGAAGCAGGAGGAGAAGATTGCTGCTTATGATCGGGCGAAGGAATAATTTCTATATTTGCACTGCGCGGTGGAGAAGAAATGGTATCTCGCCAGGCTCATAACCTGGAGGTCGTCGGTTCGATTCCGGCCTGCGCAACAACCCAATTGTCCCACATGATTGGCAAGGAAAACCGGTAAGCGTCTATCTGCTAAATAGAAAGGCTGTCGGTTTTCTTTTTTTTGCTATCTTTGGAGTCGTTCTTTACAATCATTACGTGTTTATCACACAACCATTGTATGTAATTTCACACAAAAGAGCCCCCTAACCAGGGGCTTTTTTGTTTCCCGGAAAGGCGTATATTTGTGTAGTTAATCATTTCCTCACTTTGATTAGCTGTTGTTTTAGAACCCTGGCCCTGTGCCGGGGTTTCTGTTTTCGTGAATTTTTGTACTTTTGCTGGCGGTGTTTTATATTTCTTGTATTTTGTTCATTGTTGAGGAAGCCCTTCATCTCGAAGGGTTTTCCTGTCTAAAGATAATAGGGGCCAATGGCACACTGAAGGCTCTCTCGGACCGCCCCGCCACAACAGGGACGGACTGACAGACACAGGAGCCCGGCCCCGCCGGTATTTTTCACTATCTTAGCAACCAAAAGAAGCTATGAACTGGAACAAAGCAAAGGTTAAAATTGTTGCCATCTGGGGGATCATAGGGGGGACGGTGCTCTCCGGGCTCGGGATATTTACCAACTGGTCGGTCAACGCCGCGAAGAAGCAGTTTGAGGTGTACGTGCAGGAGATAGTGCTGGATGAGGTGGAGTTGGTCAATAGCCATAAAAAGGGGTCCCTGTCCTATAAATTGTCGAAAGAGTTTAAGATTGACCGCGAGGAGGTGCCGAATTTCCTGGCCGATAACCTGAGGGTGTTGCGGGAGAACAACGACTCTATAGTGAAGTTTAATAAGACGCTCAAGCCATGGGCTATAGATGCTATGAGGGTGGTGATCGTCGGGCCGAATGTCAAAAATGGAAAATGGGTATATACCGACTTCGATGGCGAAGACTACCGGATACGCATCGACAGAAATACACAAAGAGCATACTGGATAGACGGTGAAGGGAAGTGGCGGTTCGTGCGGCCATCACAGCAATAAAAAAGGGCCCCGAAAAGGAGCCCCGTTCATTATAATCAAATAATGAAAAAGCGTCTTTATGCAGACGACTTGGGGCCGCGAGTGCCACCTGCGCCTGACGTGTGCTTCATTTTTGCTTTAGCAATAGCCTTTTTTCTTCGGCGCTCAGCTTCCTTGCGCTTCATCTTAGTGCCACCGCTGGCGCCACCACCCTCGTCTAAAGGGAAAAATTGAATAGGTCGTTTCATTAGTATTTGGATTTTACTTGTTTAACAATTGAAGAGTCACCCCCACTCTTCTTCCTCGATTTGGCACGGGCCGTCGCCCTGCGCGTGTTTTTACTTTTTTCTCTCGATGCCATTTTTCCAAAAAATTTACGCTGCTTCTCCGTCAAAGGCTTCCCGTGAGCCCTTCCGTCCTCCAGGATCTTTCTCGCCTTTTCCGGTGTAATAGCCATAGGTGACAAATATACAAAAACTATACTATAGAGCCGGGTAGCCCGTTCTGTGACTTAACCTGTTGCATGAGGTGGACCTGCCTTGAGAACGGTATGTGCGGGTGGTGCGTTAAATAATACGGGCTCTCTTCTTCGGCGTGCTTTTCTATCTCAAAAACAATAAACTCGTCAAGTGTCATTATATACTCCCATAGCGGATGCCACTGAAAAAGAGAATAGTCCACCACGGTGCGACATTTTCTGAACTTGCGGTCTGCCATGTAGTCTATCCACATCGGTAGCCAGTAGTCGGCTCGCTCGTCAAAAGTAACTTTTGACAAGATGTCTTCTGCAGAGTCTTGCTGAACAGGGTTAAGCGTTTCCTCAATTTCATCCCTTAGCTCAGGGCTGACATGATAGCTGGAGTCGACATCATAGTTCTCCTCAAGAACCTTTCTTAGCAGGGGCTCAAACTTATTGCTCATTGCGGACCCTCCCTTACTACAGTGTCCGATATTAACGACTTGTCTGTCGTATCTTCCCCGGGGAGGGGCTTTAGGTAGCCAACAACCCTCAACCTCCTCGGCCTGATGCTGATTAGCTGCTTGACAATGTTGTCGTTGTCAACATACCAGCCTATTTTCTTGTTGGCCTTCAACTCCCGGATAGTGACCTCGGGTAGCTTCTTGCCGTCCAACGACACGCAAGGCTGGCAGGCTTGGCAGTGAAGGTTGTACCTGTTAACCGGCCTGAAGTCCTCCCCACACTCTTCGCACTTTTTGACTTCAGGGTGGGGCTGGTTTTTCATATACTCATTTACGGCGTCCTCCAGGTCGCCCTCGTTGACAAAGTCCCCTCGCCAGTCCCCAAGAAGGAACCTGCCAAATCTTAATAGATCTTCTTTTTTCATAATCAGTCTTTTTCGTTAGTTGCTATAAGTCCAGGCTCATCACAAGCCTCCATAAATTGCTCGATGGTGATTCCAATGTTCTTGCCGGGCTCGTCCGGGTGTTTTGCAGAAAACCAGTACCTGTCCCATTCCCTCTCAGGGATTATCGCTGCGCTGCCAGCTGGAATGTCGAGCTCATTAAACTCAACTTGTAGGTGGTCCATAAGGAGAGAGATGAAGTTTGTCCAGCTCTCTGCAGCAAAAAACAAGGTTTCGTCATCTTCCTGCTCGTACTTAAAAACAAACAGCTTCTTGGTAATCTCAAGCTTAGCCACGAGGAACCTCCTCCCTGTCTTCTGGACCAGGGGCTTCGGGTGGAACGCCCATAGCCTCCATGTAGGAGTTAAAGTGAGCAACGTGCATTCCGTGATGTGCAACCGCCCCCTCTGGGCCAAAATCTATATTAGCTTCCACATCTTCCGGGCCCTCCGGGTTGTGCTTGGCGGTAACCTTGATTTCCTTGTCGCTGCCCTTGAGCTTAAAGATTATTTCTACTTCGTTTTCATCTATCATAGTTTCTAATTTTTATTGTTTCTGATTTTGTGTCGTTGTACAATTCGCTTTAAATACATCCTCCTCTCCACCTCGTCCATCATCTCCATCTCCGAGTGGTCAACCTCGATTCCATAGAAATCTATGTACTCCTCCGGGCTTTCCAGCTTTCTTATAACCTTGTTGGCGTCGGGAAGCTTTATGCTCCCGGACTCAATCTTCTTCTTAATCTTTCTCCTGTACTTCTTCCACCCGAAACCAAACCTTTTGAACGAGGCTCCCGGATTTTTGGGTAGTCCGATTATCCCCGACCTCTCCCTAAATCTCTTGTATTCCACCCCCGAGTCTATGTTGTTCTTTTTTATAATTGAAATAAACTCTCCGTAGGTGATGGCGGCATTGGAGAAGAACCGGCTTGTGTCTCCGTGCTTATAAACTTTTATCCTAAACGGATCAACCCCTTTTATCTGCTCAACCAGGTCCCGGGCCCTATCCCTTTCTTCCTCTGTGTCGAACTCTACTTTGATGTAAAAAGGCATCTAAATCTTCTTTTGGTATTCCGTAATGAACTTCTAATATCGTCTTGTTGTCGCCAAGAACTCTTCTCATGGACTCAAACTGACCGGGGGTTACGTGCATGACAAACCCTTCTGTGCTTGTGTTATTTTTTTTCACAAAAATCTGCGTCCACATATATTTTGTTTCTCCTTACAATATCATTGATCACCAGCATCACGTAAGGGTCGCTAAGGTAGTGTTGCCAGACGGTATCCTGGTTGTACCGCTCAACAACCTTTAGGGTGCTGTCGAACTCTGCCTTTGGCATCTTAATGTAAATAGTGTCGTGCATCTTGAAGTGGAGGTCGTAATACGCATCTTTCCACTCCTTCTTCTCGTCGATGTGGTGCTCGATGGCGCTAAACGTCACAAACACAATCCCGGCAAGTATTGTCCAGTATAAAAGGGGGTTCTTCATTCTTCTATAATTTTGTCCTTAAATTGTGGTAAAAGGGAAACTCCAGTTCCAACGCGAGGGATCTCCTTCTCTATCTCGAAGTAGGCTACGGCGATAAACCCGTATTGCCAAAACGGGTGTACGACCACCATGTCTGGCTTTTCCTCTTTTTGTTGTTGCTGTTGTTTCACTAAAACCACTTTTTGAAAAAGTTGATTATAGCCCTTAATACGGATTTAAACGCAAAAGGTTTCGTTTTTGCGCCTCTTTTGTGTTTTTCGTTCATCACTTCGCGAATAACCTCCCCCACAGAATCTTCGTTCAGAAACTTTGATAGGTCGAAGTCAACACCAAGACACGGTAGAACCACAACACCCTCGTAAAGCGTCGGGATCCTAACCAGCGTTCCCGGGTCCTTTTCGTTGTTCCTGTCTTTCAATATCCAGCTTACGCCATGGTCCTCGGCCTTCATAAGCAGGAATTTGTCTTTTGTGTATATCACTTTGTCCGGGGCAGTTTTTGTGCCAACCGGGTCTTTAAACTCTATTCGCTCTTGCTTAAACCCGAAATACTGAGGAATGAACGGCTCGACCTTTAGGTGGAGACCAAACTGCTGGATCTTCTGCTGGGCTGCGTTAACCTGGTCGGCCAGCTCCATGCGCTCCTGTGTTATCTGTTTGGCTTGATACTCTGCAGCGTTTAGCGCGTAGTGTGCAATGAACAGCCTTCGTGTACACCTGAACGTGAACAGGTATTTCATGGTGGTTAGCCAGTTCACTTCTTTTGGCCTTTTAGAAATAGGGTACTCCCGGTCCGAGTAGAGGACCACTTCTGCGTCTTCTTTTGTCATCTTTTTCTATGTGTTAAAAATCCGGAACATCTATCCTTTATACAATATTAAGCAATAAGAAGAGGGGGTGCCATCGAAATTTTGTCAGCACGCCTTCTGTACACCTTTCCGAGACGATAAAAAAGCATCGGGTCGCGACGCTTCATCTTCAAGAATAGGTTGTAGTCGTGCTTAACATCCCGGGCAAGATAGTAGTCGGGCTCAGCCTTTATAAGGCCCATGTCGATCATTTTCTTTTTAAGAGCGTGTCCTGCGCTCTTCCCTTTTCCTATTAATCTCCCAAACCCAAAAACAGAAAGCCTGACCTTTGACGCTTCACCCACAAAGAGAACATGACGATATTGAATTATTTTTTTACCTTTGTCGTCGAGTTCTCCAAGGCTCTTATTTGGGTAGCGATGCCCGGATTCGATAATGAACTCTTGCCGAGTTAAATTGGCCTCTAATAGCTTAGAGGCCAATTTTGTTATAACGGCACTAATTCTTTCTCGAAAGCTTATCTGTATCTTGCATTTAAGAAACAGCTTTTCTTTACTTATGTTTAATAATCTGAAAAATTCTTTCCTGGAAACAAAGACCCAATCTCCGCTGTCTTCAACACGTATCCAACCTAACCGGAGCATTGCCTTTGTGTGTTTGCGAACAGTTTGATAGCTTACATCACATTTCCTCGAAAGCTTACGCATATTGCCATCGTGAAGCCGAGACGACGAGTACATCGACTTGAATTTTAAAAAGTAACCGTAAGTTCTGAGTAGATTTTTTTGAGAGAGAGCCTCAAGGATGTAATAACTGCTATGGATGGTTTTTGCTTGCATTTAAACTTTTAAAATGGAAAGGGGCCCTTTGAAGTTATCGCCAGGCACCATCCATAATGCAATAATAAGAAAAAATTAATTAACGTCAGTCGCAGCCAAAGTTAATATGTCATCATAGTCCGAATCTCTTGCTGCAGAGTCGTCATACTTCCACTTAACTGTTCTGGGAGAGACATCAACATTGGCAAAAACAAAATGAATCTCGAAAGAGTCATTGTTTCCGTCAGTGGTGTCAACCTTTTCAATACTTGCAACATGCTCAACGTTCACGATCTGAACAGGGGCATTTGTTAAATTGGCATTTGTAGAGTTTACAAATGGCTTAGCAATTGCGCTCATAGTTATTAGTTTAAATTAGAAAATAGGATAATTGCCCCAAATGTAACACTTTAAATTAAATTATTAATTTTGAAGCATTGATAATCCAAAAACAAAACAATAAAAATGAAAGCTTTAGAAACAATTCAAACATTAGAAGATACAATAATATCAGCAGACGCCGCCATTCAGAAGCTGCAGGTTGTTGCAAAAGTTAACAAGAAGAAGGCGATAAAGAACGCAATAGACGCGCTTTCATCTGCAATATCATCACTCGGAACATCAAAAAACTCAGCACAAAAGAAGTTGAAGTGGGGAGGAAAAGCGAACAAGTACAATCCGGAGAAGCCAATAAGAAAGATTTTGTTCTCTTTCAAAAAAGAAAACATGGAGCAAGAGGTAGGAAAAGTGGCCTCAGAGATAAGTGCTATAGCAGGGAACCTTGAGTCGATTGGCCCAGAAGGGGAGCTGATGATAAACAACAGCACCAACGAAAGAGTGAAAATGACAAAAGCGTTTTTTTCTAACATAGAGAGCGCCAAGAAAGATATACAGAAAGCGTCAGAGCAGACGGCGAAGGCTGTGTAATCCAAAAAAATCTCAACTACTT
The DNA here is from genome assembly GCA_937959065.1 of uncultured Ignavibacteriota bacterium. GTDB lineage: Bacteria > Bacteroidota > Ignavibacteria > Tepidaquicellales > Tepidaquicellaceae > JAEYVS01. The sequence goes on from CALGOI010000271.1 coordinate 16,604, forward strand.
GCTAAAAGGGGTTATTTAACGATAACCCCTTTTTTAATAAATTTGCTTTAAGATGGCAAAGAAGAAGGTTTCAGAGAAGACCATAACAAATAAAGTGATCCGGGCCAACCACCTGGATTTTCTTTATTACGAACTATACCTTAAAGGTATAGACCTCTCAGAGGAGCAAATGCAGCTCCTCGAAGAAAACGATTATTTCGAGAAAAAGGAGAAGCCGAAAAAATCCAGAAAAAAATCAAAGATAGCTCGCGACCTTTCGGTGAAAGGCGAGCACTCAAGGAAAGCTGACGAACACATCGACATTGTCGACGACTCAGGGGAGAAGCTGTTTGAAGGAGGAAGAGATATTAAGAGGGAAGACTGGCTGCCCAAATCTATCCTTGAGCACACCCAAGAGTTTGTCGAATGGATAGATAGCATAAATGGAGGGTTCCAGGGAATGAAGCCCTACAAGCCGTTTCTTTTGTACTGCCAGCAGGCAGACGTCTGGCTCTCGGAAAATGACGACATCACCAACTACTCAGCCACAGAAGATAAGCAGGAATACGCATACCAGGAGTTTAACCGCTGCGAGCAAAATACACTTTACGCCCTCGACAAATACTTGATGTTAAAAGAGGGTGATATGACTACCGGGTCAAGGAGGTATATATCTAAACCGGTTCACAAGGTTATTTGCTTTCTTACTGACTGCGGGTACAGCTACATGATGGGAAAACCAAGGCAGATAGCAGCCACCTCGACAATTGGAGGTATAGCAATGGTGACCAGCGTGTTCAAAAGAAACTTTTTCCAGAAATTCATCACCATGGACGAGGATTCGGGTGAGGAGATATTTGAAGACAAGATAAAATACCCGTTCAGCGAACTCCCGGTGTGGATGAAGCCCAACGTGCTTAACGAGCGAGACAACTTGTTTGCGCTCGGAACAAAAGAGAAAAAAGGAACCAGGGGTGGGGTTAACAGTAAGATAAAAGTTGACGCCCCAAGCGTGTCAGCCATAAACGGTGGTTCACCAAACAGGGTGCTGATTGATGAGGCTGGGTACATAAAGATCCTCGGAAAAATGATGAAAGAGGCCCGCCCGACAATGTTCGTTATGAACGACGAGACAGGCAAGCTTGAGATGAAGAGGCAAATCATTATCTGGGGAACAGGTGGGGAAATGGATAAGGGCGGAAAAGCCTACGAGTCGGAATATATGGGCGTGTGGGACGACTGGAAAAAGAGAGACTTTGCTACAGGCATCGTTCCGAGATTCTTCGACTGGACAACAAGGCCCGGTATTACAAAAGAGCATTACGAGCAAGAGAAGAAGGCATACACAGTAGAAGGCCCGGACAAAGAAACGAAGGCAATACAATTCCGACAACACTACCCCTCTACCGTAGAGGACATGTTCCTTACCTCAGCAAAAACACTCATATCCATTGAATACATTAATGAGAGGGTTGAGAAGATATACGACATTCCACACGAGCAAAGGGCAAAGCACGGATACTTTCTTCCTGTATACGATGAGAACCACCCGGAGAACGAGAATAGCGATACGCCATACAAAATAATAGGTGCTCAGTTTGTCGAAACAGAGGACGGAGACCCCAGGGCCTCGACCACGATATTTATGGAGCCAAAAAAGAAGTGGAAAAACAGATACTACATGGGGACCGACCCCATATCATCCGACAACGGGTTTTCAAGGATGTCTTCCTCTATATGGGATGACTATTACAAGACCGTCCCGGCCATAGTGGACTATAGGGACGACGACCACAAATACACATTCCTTCAGTGCTTGCTCTTGGGAATATATTACAGGAACGAAGGCGAGGACAGGTGCAAAGAGCTTCTCGAGGCTAATATCGGAACCACCTACGCAGATTACGTTGAGTCAAAAGGCTATTACAACAGCCTCGTTTACAGAACAGAGCTGCCCGAATATTTGAGAGGCGGAGCTCATCTAATAGGGATAGACAACAGGGGGCGCGGTTCAGGGACAAACAACAGGAGTAGGATGATCGTCAACAAGATGCACGAGATGATCTCTGCCTTCGGAAACCGCATATTCATAGAGACGTTTTGGCGCCAGATGAAAACGTTTGTTTGCACCATAACAGACAGGGGCAACGAGGTTTGGGGAACAACAGACAAAAGGAAATATCCTGATGACGTTCCCTTCGGAATGACATTTGCATATATTTGTAGCTTGTGTTACGAACACCTCGTTCCGGAAAATTTTGAAGCAGAACAAAGCAGGTTTAAGGTGAGATACGAACTAAGAAGGGACGGTAACGGAAACTTAACAAGAGTCCCGGTTAAAAAGAGAGTCGCATGAGAACAGGAGAAATAAAAGAGTTTATAGGGGAAAAATATTCTTTATTCTACCCAAAGTCAAAAAGATCGCTTCTTGACGAGTATCCTGAGCTGAGGGAATACCCCGCACTAAAGGCCCTTAATCGCTCGGAGATACTTTTTGTGTGGTACTATGCTTGCAAGGCGAGCCCTTATTACAACATAGACGATCACGAAAAGAGGGTGATCCGGGCAATGAACAAGTCTTTTGGAAAATCTATGCGAGAGCAAACAAGAAAAGAATATCTTAGCGGAAAGATGCCTGAGAAGATACTGCAAGGGATACAAGCAATGAAGGTGTTTGAGCCAGCAGCAAGAATAAGGGCAAAGCAACTGTTTGAGAAAATAATTGTTAATTTTGAAAAATTGATTGACGTCGACCTGGAAAATGATCCACAGTTTAGTGTGGAGCTTGGAAGGGAGGCTATTTTAAACAAAAAGACGTATGCTCAGATGTGTAAAGAGGTTACCGCAAAGCTGCCAGACCTTGTCAGGCAAGCAGAACAGGCTTTCGGTTTGGTAGAGGTTTCTGAAGAAGGAAAAGTGTCCGCTGCTGAAGTTGGAAGCATGTGGATTGACGATTATCATAAACAATCACAATGAGTGTAAACCTTTTTTTCGACAAAATGTATCCAAAGCCCAACAGGGTCGAGGAGAAAAATAAAGACAACAACCCTGAGTATCACGCTCAGTATGCCAAGTATGCAATCGGCGCATCAGCAACAACCCTGCACAACGAGTTCGTAAGAAAGGCTTATGCAAACAAAAGGTTCTATCAGGGCAAGCAGTGGGACCTTTCCGAAGACCTCGAAGCTTTCTTGAAAGATGACACCGGCCAAGACAGGAACCGGATAATAATAGTTAACAACATAATAAGGCCCATGATCGAGCAGTATCGAGGAAATGCGATACGCATGGTCATAAACGCCAAGGTTAAGGCTATGTCAAAAAAGGCTGTCGACAGGCGCAACGACCTGCTTGAAGAAAAGCTATTCCTGACAGATGTGGCGCAGCAGCTCGGCTCGTTTCTTGGAGAGGCAATGCAAAGGGAGTTTGGTGTTGGCCGGGACCAACAAGAAACCATAAAGATATTCAACAACACCTATATAGATGAGTATGTTGATAAAATGAATAAGCTGCTCACCTTTTCAAAAGAACTGAACAATTTCAAAGGGCTGCAAATGCCGCTCGCAGAAAACCTCGGGCTGACCGGCCTTGCCGTAGCAGAAGCTTATGAGCATGGTGGACACCTGCGGTTCAGGACTCAGCGGTCAGAGGACTTCTTCTTTGATAGGGGCGCTGAAGAGAAAGACCTTTCGGATGCAGACTTTATGGGGGTTGTTCAAGACATGCTGCCAAGCGAGATATTTGAAAGGTGGCAGAGCGCATGGAGAGACGACGCCCAAAGAAAAGCGATAGAGGCTTACGCCAGCGCGGACAACCAAAACACATTTACAGACATCTATCACGAGGCAAAGCGGGCAAGCGGAAGGGTTCCTGTTTACAGAACATACTGGAGAGATGTTGATGTTTATGATTATGGATACGTTGAGGACGAGTTCGGCGCTCCATATTTAGCAAAGATAAACTTTGTCGAACCCGGAGAAGAGGAGCCAAAATACACCGAAAAAGATTTAATAGATCCACCCGACACAGAGAAGGATAAAAAAATATTCAAAGGCAAGAAGACCAGGAAGCTTGTTGTTGACGTTGTGAGGTACGCCTATATCATACCAGCAGAAATAATATCTACAAGAAAAAACGGCCAAGACAGGGCCCAGGACATTGTTCTTGATTATGGTGTTTATGAATTCCAGGAGACAGATTACATGGACGTCTCAAATGTCAAGTTCCCATTCAAGTGTCAGACATGGGCCTATATTGACGGAGAAATATCAAGCCCGGTTGATGACGCCATAAACCCACAGAGATTTATTAACAGGGTGATGTCAGTAATCGAAAGCCAGGTTAACAACTCCGGCGGAACAAACATTGTTTACGATAAAGACTCTGTTGACTCTCAAGACGGAGAGGATGAAATAATGAGGAATGTGGCGCAAGGGAAACCTATTGGACTAAGGACGAAGGGGCGTGGTGTTCCCAACACACTCGGGTCGTACAACGCAACCCCCAACGCGGGAACATATAATATGTTTGAGCTTGTGAGCGCAATGCAGGGCCTTACGCAGGGAATGACGGGGCTAAACGAACCGCTCCAGGGGCAATCAACCGGCCCCGACCAGCTTGTTGGCGTAACCGAGCTCCTTATACAGAGAGGGTCGCTAATGCAGGAGCCATTTTATTATGCACTGTCAGATGTGTTCTTGCAGATGTTTAACTTCATCTCTTCGGTAGGTAAGAACATGTATATAGCCAACGAAAGGGAGCTTGAGATAGCAACAGGTGAAGACGGGCTTGAGGTGATAAAGCTTTCTAAGGGAATGGCAAACGAAGACTTCAGGTCGTTTGTAAAGAGAGAAAATTCAGACGAAATATTGATGGCCGCAGCAAACCAGCAGCTCGACTTCTTCTTGTCGCAAGGGTTAATAACAAGACTTCAGCACGCTTCACTATACAACAGGGCCACACCTGAAGATGTAACAAAAGCTCTTAAAAACGCAGCGATTGATGAGCAGGAGGCTGCGAGAGAAAATGCAAGGGCGACAGCTCAGGCGCAAGAGCAGGCAGCAGAGGCGCTTGAGAATGAGAGAAGGGAGGCTCTTGCTGAGCAGTCAAGGCTTGAGACAAGAGAAGACATTCACAGGATGGAAGATAAGCAGCAGGAAATAGACAAGCTTGTGCTGAAGAATCTTGGTGATATATCACAACAAAGAGTCAAAAATCAGGGCGATTCACCCGCAGCATAAGATTTAATTATATATTTGTATTTCGTAGAAGAAAAAAAGAAGACAATTTACATGGAAACAGGTACAGTAGAAAATCAGCAAGGTAATGCACCGGCACAGCAGCCAGCGCAACAGCAACCTGCTGCCCAACAGCCAGCGCAACAGCAGGCGCCCGCACAGCAGCCACAACAACAAGCCCCTAAGCTTAATAAATTTTCTGACGAAGGATTGGGCGCAGCAGTAGCGCTCGAAGGGCTGAGCCCTACAGTCGACAACATACTGAGCGAGATACAAACAGCCCCACAAGAACCCGCACAGCCACAAGCAAAACCAATACACGAGTTGCTAAGGGATAGAATAGCCCCTCCGCAACAAAACCCTGAGCAGGCAGCACAACAGCAAGCCGCACAGAAAGCTCAGAATGACGGCCAACAGCAACAGCCTGCACAGCAAGGCCCAGCTCAGCAGCCAGCACAACAACAACCCGCACAACAGGAGCCATCGCAACAAGACCCAGCCCAGCAGGACCCGGCTCAACAGCCACAGGAGCCAGCATATCAGATTGACGGCGAAACTCTTTCTAAGGAAGATTTTATTGCCAAGATAAAGGATCCTGAGTTTGTTGAGAAGCTGAAGTCCGGTGAACACAAGTATGGTGTTTCCGGTGACGACGAGGTGCTCACAATGCTTGAGCAGGAGTTTGCACCAGCAGTAGATAGTCCTCTTTTTGGCGGTCAAAAGAAATTTTATGATAAGCCTCAAAACCAGCTCGACCCCATTTTCGAGGAGAACGAGGAAGTTGCTAAATATGTAAAAGATCATTTTGGCGTAGACAACGCTTCTGACTTTTTTCAAAAAGTAGCTCCAGAGTGGAGGAACAAAGCTCAAGCTTATAGTGAAATGGAGCAAAAGGTTAACGGATTTAATAGCCTTTTTGAGCAAATGCCAGCTCAGCTATACCAGGGGATACAAAACTTCTTTAGCGGAAAAGATTGGAAAGAGCCAATAGCCTCTATTCCTGATTTCGATTTTAATGTTCCTGCAGAGAACCAAAACCCGATAGATCTCGTAGAACACTATTATGGCGACAGAATATCTGTTGAGGACTTAGAGGCTTATGCAGATGAAGATGATGAAAACCACGCTGCCGCGGTGAAAATGATAAACGCATTGATCCCGGAAGCTCAAAATAAATACAATACACAGAAGAGTGAGTTTGATGGGTTGCGTGCTCAGCAAATCGAAAAAGCAAATCAGCAAAACCAGTTGTTTGAAGATTCGATTAAGAGTTCCGCCTCTCATTTGAAAAACCTTCTTCCTGACGCAGCTCCAGGCTACGTAGATTCGTTAGTCGACAGGGCTCGCAGTGGGGGGTTTCATAATTTATTCTTCAAAGAAGACGGATCATTGAAAGAAGATGCTTTGCTGAAACTTTCAATGGCAGAAGATGGATTTGACCTTTATCAGCAAATGGCAAAGGCAATATCAAACAAAGCTGTGACAGCAGAACGGCAAGAAATTCTGATGAGGGGGGCCAAGAGCCCACAATCAAGAGGAACCTCATCACCGGACAACGGAGTGCGTCCTGAGACGCAAAGCTATCTAAACCAGCTCCTTGGGGGAGTTCAACAACAAACAATGTTTAAATAAAAATTAGATAGATTATGTCACAGACTGCCTACACGCCGGGGCCTGATAACGCCCCGTTTGGTAACCTGAACACGAATCCCGAAGCTTCGCAGTACGGGACCGAGTCTCAGTTTTCGCCAACAGAATCAAATCTTATCAGGAAAGCTATCAAAGAAGCGATCTTTGATGCGGCACCAGAACAGTACAATGCTTTGAAGCTTGTATTCTCTCAGACTCCAGAAGATGTGAATCTTGATGAGTTCGAGTATCTTGAGAATACTTTCGGAAGAAGTCCTATTGTAGCCGACACCGGAGCTGCTCAGCAGGTTGCTGTTATTGGTGCTTCCCAAACCCAGACGTTTGATGTTACCGCTGGTAGCGTTAACAGGATAACGCCTGACTTGGTAATTGTTTATCCTGACAACACCCAAGGTGTTATCACGAACATTGCCGGGGTTACGATCACCGTTGAGTCGTTAACAAATCAAGGTTTACCGCAGGTGAACATTGGCGATGTGTTCGCGATTCGATCAACTATCTCCGCTGACGGACAGGACTTCTTCAGCAACTACGAGAGGTTGGATACCGTAACGAGGTACAACTACATCCAATTCTTCACCAGGGCTATGCGCTGGAACCGAGTTGAGATGCAGAAGTACATCAATGCGGGAACCACCAACTACGTGGCTGTTGACAAGAAGGAGAAGATTCGTCAAATAAGAACTGACTTGTTCAATTCTTATTTCAACGGAGAAAGAGGTGAATTCCCAATCTCTAATAATTACTCTGCGAAGTCTATGGGTGGTATTTACCCAACCATGGTAGCTGCAGGTTCTCTTTCTGCGAACCCAACGCTTGCCGGTCTTCAGTCTGCCTTCGAGACTTTAGCTTTCGCAACAAACTATAAGAAAGAAGGCGGAACTCGTTTCATCTACGGTACAGATGAAATCCTTTACGAGTTTTCTAAGATATTCAAGCAGCCAGGACTTAGGTATGAGCCTAACGACATGGTGGCAAACTTGAATCTGACCATGTACAAGATGGGTACAATGAAGTTTGTTCCTGTTCCTTGTGAGCTGTTCAGAGAAGAGTCTTGCTTCCCATCAGACTGGAAGAGAAGGCTGCTTGTGGTGGATCAGGAAACTGTGAAGCCTATCAAGATGAAAGGCCTGCCTCAGTTTGAGATGGGAATGACTCTTGATCGAGGAAAGAATGGAACAAGGGAGATGTTTAAAGACTGGTATGTTTGGGCCCAACTGAGCATCCGGTTCCACAACCCTCTTGCCTCATTCTGGCTTGACGTTCAGTAGAATTAATCGGGGCGGGGAAACCCGCCCCTATTTTTTATAACTATAAAAGAAAAAATGAAAACAGGAGACGTAAAAGATGATAAGCAGAACTCCGACTCAGGAGTGTCAAGAGAAGAGTTTTATAAACTTCAAAGCCAATTAGAGTCGCTTCAAAAAATGGGAGCGAATAAAGATGTGTTAATGACGCCCGGAAAGGCTGAAAACATTTCCGAAGGGGAGTTGTTGAAGCAGCTTGTTGAAGGGTTGAAAGGAAAGTCAGACCTTGAAAAGTATGGCGACGGATTTCAGTATGTTGACGAGTCAGACATTGACCCGAAAGATGTGCTTGAGGTTCCGGTTACTTTTTTCTGTCATAAAGTTGGGTATGTTATCGTTGATGACATGAGGAATGGAAACCCGGTAAGGACTCCATTTGGAAGACCCATTGTGTTTCAATACCACTCTACTGAGAAAAAGCAAGCAGGGAAGCATGTTGAGCTTCACAGCCTGTCAATGTATGTTTGCAAAAGCAAGAAGGAGCTGGAGTGGTTAAGGTCTCACCGACAATACGGGTTTATGTTCTTCGATAAAATAAAGTCAGCGCTTGGCGCAGACATGAAGCACGCAACAATCCTTGCAAGACACATGATGCAGGCATCTAATTTGAGCCCACATAGAGTTATAGAGATTGCTAAGTCAATGAACATTCCAATGTCTGACGACGTAGATCATTTAAGGGCTCTGGTGGCTGAAAAGCAAGCTAAGGAAGAAATAACTCTTACAGAGAAGGCGCACAAAGACAGAACGTTTGAGTCGCTAAAAGAACAGAAGATTCTTGCTGATGCTCAATAATAATGATAAGTGTACAGGAAGTCGTTGACAGAATGACATCCGCCCTCGACGCAGAGGGCTCGGACAGATACCTTTTTGAACAAGATTTTAAACCAGCCATCAATTCAGCAATTGATTGGCTGGTTATTGTTTTTAACGCCGCATTTGCTCAGGATAAGCTTTCAGAGGAAGATCTAAGAGAGCTCACTAAGGTAAAGATATGGCAGGCCAGCAACTTTAACAGAATAAAGTTTGATGATGTTGTTGTCGGACACAAGTTGTGGTCTATTACTGGCGTATTCCCGGAGCCAACAGTTTTCCCGGACCAACAGCCTCCGCCTCTCGCAAACGACTACGACTCTGTATTTTTTCCAGACCTTTCTTATGTTGAGAGCGATCATTCTGCAGACCTCCTTAGCATAGAGGAGTGGAACGAGAATAAGAAAAACATTTTCATGGCAGGCAACACCGAGGTCAGCAACGAACTTAAAAAGTATGCCTACTTAGGGATTAACGACTACTCTTCATCAGGATACCCGGTTGTGGGTGAGATAGAGATAAGGCCGTCTGTTGCGGGCAATTTTGTCGCACTGTCATACATAAAAGTTCCGGATAAGATAGACCTTATATCAGATCAAATCGAATTTCCGCAAACGATATTTGAGCTTCTTTATCAGAAAGCACTTAACTTTGTTTCATATAAACAGGGAGACCAAACAACCCTTTACTCCGTTACAGAGAGAGATGTTGTTAGGCTCGCGCAACTAATGACTTAATGCCGGTAACAACTCTAAGGCATATAATTGACGACATAGTTCTTGATCTCAATCAGACTTTTGACGACGCTGAGATAAAAAGGACTCAGATTGCCTATTGGGTTACGATGATAGCCAACAGGCTTAAATCGCAGCACATTGGCAAAAGGGACTCGGGTGCGTTTCTGAGCACCTTCGCAGGTATCCCTGTTGAGACATTTAACTCAATAGACAATCCAAACAAAATTCCAGGAAGGAAATACATAGAACTGCCCAAAACTATCTATGACTATGATATGGACGGCGGCATAGAATTTATAGCTTATTATGAACAAGAGGAAGATTGTGAAGAAGACAGGCCGCTTTTTACAAGGGTTCAGTTTACTCGCACATCACAGGCAGAGTCGAGAAGGCTCTATTATTCAAAGTACGAGGAGCCATCACCGAAAAATCCATATTTCTATAGGGTACATGAATACATTTATTTACTCGGGATAGAGTGCTCTCCGGTTAAAGAAGTGGAGATTGGCATTTACACGGCGTTTGACCCGATAACAACAATAGATGTTGATGCTCCGTTTGAGTTTCCGGAGGAGCTGATAGCTATATTAAAAAGGCAGGTGCTTGACCTTGGAAGGTTCGCGCTGCTTATACCTAAAGAGAGAATAAATGATGGTGAAGGAGATTTGTCGAATAACGAAGTTCCCACACAGAAGCTTACAAGCGTAAATGAGCTTAGGGAAGAGCAAACCAACAATGAATAATGAACACATCTGCAGAAAATTATGTTACCGCTAACGAGATCCTCGCTGATGTTCTTAAATTCGTTGATGACGAAAAGTACAGGGTAAACAGCCCTGGCTTCTATATTTCACAGATCCAGCAGGCGCTTCAAGAGCTTTCTTTTGACACTTTCTTCGATGAGAGGACCAAATCGTTTGACATGCCAGAGAACAGGATATTGCCAATGCCTGAAGGGGCGTTCAATCTAAGGCAAGTGTACTTGTTTAACGGAACTGTTTGCGACATAAATACGGCTCAAAATGTTTATTGGGCAAGAAATTATTTTCATAGAGGCGGGAGTGGGGTGAAAAGAGACAAAGGGAACAGAAATGAAAGAGACCCGTTTTATGGCCCAAGGTCAAGGCATAGAGACAAGCATATAACAGATTCATTAAAGGCTTCAGGTGTTTATGATCCGGGCCACCCGAGAAACCTTGTGGGGGGCAGGATTTCTGATGTTCACTATTTTGAGGTTCAGAACGGAATGATAATGTTTAGCGAGAAGTGCGCCAACTTTGAAAAGATTTTGCTCGTTTACAACGGCACTGGTGGGAACATAGGCGATGCGCCAATTATACCTATGTTCCTGAGAGAGGCTGTAAAGGATTTTGTCACAGAGGTCGTTCTTCGTATAAGAATGGCAAAAGACCAGGAGCTTGGAAGATGGCAAGCGCTATGGAATGTAACAAACCAAAAGCTAAACGGCAGGAGGCGCCCAGAAGACGGGAGCTGGTACAAGGCCGAGATAAGAGTTAAAATGATGGACTCTAAGGCCAGAGAAGATTCGCAAGACTATTTGTCGAGAATTGATTATAAATGAACCAGGAACAAGGTCGAAAAGACACAGA
>CALGOI010000272.1 GCA_937959065.1 uncultured Ignavibacteriota bacterium
GGCGTATTTTGACAATTATGAATTGGAGGCGATAACGTGGAGTCCGTACCTGGGAAGTGATTCTATCAAGCCGTTTTTGAAGAGGAAGAACAAAATGGTGTATATACTTGCGCTCACGTCAAATCCCGGCGGGAAGGATCTTCAAATGTTAAAGGCAGGTGGAAAGTATATTTATGAAAAAGTTATTGAGCTTGGGATGAAATGGGGTAAAGCGGATAATGTAGGGTATGTGATAGGTGCAAATCATCCAGCAGAGATAAAGAAGGTATTGGCAAAGTATAAGAATGTTTCGCTGCTGCTGCCCGGTGTGGGAGCTCAGAAGGCGGATGTGAAGAAGCTTATGTCGAGTCTGACGAACAGGAATTTTGTTATAAACAGCAGCAGGAGCATAATCTATGCTGCAGGAGAAAAGTGTAAAGAGGAGGAGTTTGAGGATAAGATACTGGATGCGGTGGATAAGCTGAATGAGATGATAAATCAGAATCTTGGATTATAGAGTATGCGGCGTTCCCAAACAGGAGTTTGGGAACGAGGGGTGGAGGAGCTTGTAAAGTTGGTAGTTGGTGACAACACCAACAACGGGCAGGTTATTTAGGAGTTAGTAAAGTTCACAAAGTTTGTAAAGACATAAACTCCCCTCGGTCCCCCCCTTTGTACAAAGAGGGGAAGTATTTACTAGAAGTAATAGAGCTGAGGGATTAAATAAGATTTTTTGTAAATAATATAAGTGTAAAATGAAAAGTAAACTAATAGTATTATCGTTGATCGCTCTGGTGTTTGTATTTAATGCCTGTGGTGATACAGAAGAAAGCACATTTGAAACGCTCGAGGGAGGAGTTAAAAGAGGCGGTATTTACAGGATAAACGAAACTGAAGATATAAGGAGCTTAGATCCTGTCAGGATAGGGGATGTTGTGTCACATCATGTTACGCACCAAATATACGATCTTCTTGTAGATCTTGATACAAATCTTCAGCTTGAACCGCAACTTGCAACATCCTGGGAAATTTCCGAAGATGGGACACTTTATACTTTTCATTTAAGAAAAGGAGTTTATTTCCATGATAACAAATGCTTTCCGGACGGTAAAGGTAGGGAGATGAATGCTAACGATGTTAAATATTCTTTTGACAGGGTGTGTGATCCGAGGACACAAACAATTGGGTATAATTACTTCAAGAATTATGTCGAAGGCGCACAGGAGTATTATGACGATCCAACAAAAGAGGGTGGTGTCAGTGGGTATATAGTAAAGGATGACTCAACATTCCAGATAAAGCTGACAAAACCCTTCGGACCGTTTATTTACTACGTAACACTTGCTTACGGATACATTGTTCCTAAGGAAGCCGTTGAAATGTACGGTCAGGATTATTTTCAGAACCCGGTAGGGACCGGTCCATTTGTATTTGTAGATTGGAAACCGGATCTTGAATTAAATATGAAAAGGAATCCTAATTACTGGATGAAGGATGAGCATGGTAATCAGCTTCCATATCTTGATGCGGCAAAATTCAGATTCATAAAAGATAATGCCGCGCAGCTATTGGAATTTAAGAACGGCTCACTTGACGAGAGTTATAGAATACCAAATGAGACATTCAGAGAAGTAGTAGGTGAAGACGGAAATCTAACACCGGATTACAGCCAGTACATTTTACAAAAAGCCCCAACACTTTCGATACAATATTATGGATTTCTAACATCCGGAGAGGTATTCAATAATAAAACTCTTAGACAGGCTTTCAACTATGCAATTGACAGGGAGAAGATTGTTAAATTTGTTGTAAACGGTCAGGCCTATGCACCTGCCACACACGGAATAGTTCCACCGTCGATGCCGGATTATCCAACGGACCAAATTAAAGGTTACGAATATAATCCTGATAAAGCAAAAGAATTATTGACAGAGGCAGGTTTTCCCGGAGGTAAGGGTTTGAATGTAACGCTTCAGATCAATTCCGGCGGTGACAGGAACATCCAGGTAGCTGAGGCGATTCAGGCGATGCTGAAAGAGGTAGGAGTTAACATGAGTCTGGAGATCATTCCGTTTGCACAGCACCTGGATAATATCGATGCAGGCAGGGCAAACATGTGGAGATTAGGCTGGGTTGCAGATTACCCCGATCCTGAGAATTTCTTAAATTTATACTATGGAAAGAATGTTCCTGATGATCCCAAAGACATAAGTCCATTAAACAGTGTAAGGTATAAAAATCCTGAATTCGATGCTCTATTTGAAAAGGCGATCACAATATCTGATAAAACAGAGAGATATAAGCTATATGCACAAGCAGAGCAATTAGCGGTTAACGATGCACCAATGATGTATATTTATTATGATCAGGATTTCAGGCTATTGCAGCCCTATGTAAGAGGATATGCCTTAGATCCCATGCACAGGGTAAATTTCAGGCACTTATGGCTTGATAAATAGAATTATTCTGCTTAACTTAAGGAGTTTTTGAAGGGGTTTTACTAACTTTTTAACTCAACTAACCTAAAATAGGGGAGAAAAAATACATGGAGAAATTGAGATACTCCGTGCCGGCGCTTCTATTATTCATTTCGGCAGTAATAATGACAGGTTGTTCGACCGGCTCGAGCATATCAAAAGAGGATCGGGAGATAAAGAAAGAAAAGAGTGTTAGTGGAAATAATGAAGACCAAATTGCTTCAACTAACGCGCTAACCGAGAAGTCCTCCATCGATAAAGAGAATTTAGAATCTTTATCAAGCTCACTCGAACGATTCATGGTTGAATCGGACCTTCTATCAAATGCAGACAAAGATGAATTGATGTACAAAGTAATCGAGTATCTGAACACACCATACAGGTGGGGCGGAACCTCGAAGAGCGGCATCGATTGTTCAGCATTTGTACAGACAGTAATGTACCAGGCATTGGGTGTGCTATTACCAAGGACTTCACTGGAACAATCATCTGTAGGCGAAACCATCGCAAGAGAAGATCTTAAGTTTGGTGATCTTTTATTCTTCGATACAATGAACAAAGGCAGAACGTCACACGTAGGTATTTACCTCGAAGACGGTTACTTCGTTCATTCAGGTTCAAGGACAGGTGTAGCAGTAGCATCACTTGATTCGGATTTCTACTCAAGAGTGTTTTTACACGCAAAGAGAGTAGTAACACCGGAAGGTGAAGAAACAGAAGAATAATATTCTTTAATAAGTTTTATAATAAAGTCTCGGATACCAAAAGGAATTCGAGACTTTTTTTTATGCCCTTAAATTCATATTTTAGGGGAGTTAATTA
>CALGOI010000273.1 GCA_937959065.1 uncultured Ignavibacteriota bacterium
GAAAGGACGTAGTATTGAAGGCGAGAAAGGACATGAAATTGAAACAGGATAAATCAAATACTATCATTAGTTAGAAAGTTTAAAGTTGAAAGTTAAAAGTTTATAATGGCAAAAGAGATAAAATTACCGGAAGTATCGGAAAACGTAGAATCAGGTGACGTGGTAAAGGTGCTGGTCAATGTTGGTGATACCATCAGCGTTGATCAGCCGGTGATAGAGTTAGAGACGGACAAAGCGATGTTTGAGATTCCTGCTACGGAAGGCGGCAAGGTTGCTGAGATAAAAGTAAAAGAGGGCGACAAGATAAGCATCGGCGATGTGATATTGACCGTCGAGGGTAATGGCGCTGCTCCGAAGGAAGAAGCAAAGGAAGAGGAAGCACCCGAACAAAAAGAAGAAGAGTCTAATGAAGAGGAACAGGTTGAAGAGCAGGCTGAAGAAGAGCCGGTTGAAATCGAAGACGAGGCTGAGGATGAAGTAAAATCCGAGGATCCGAAAAGAGAAGAGCCAAAGAAAGAAACACACCCCGTCTCACCTCCGGTGAGCCACCCCTCTCAAGAGGGGAATAAAAAAAGTGGAATCCCCGCGCCGGCGTCTCCATCCGTGAGGAGATTAGCGAGGGAGCTGGGAGTAGATATAAACGAGGTGCCTGGTTCAGGGCCAAGCGGCAGGATATCGGACGAGGATGTTAAGAAGTTCGTGAAGAGCATAATGCAGAACGGCGCACCGGTTAGTTCAGATGGGGGCGGAATAGCACATAAACCGTTACCGGATTTCTCCAAATGGGGTGCGACGGAAAGAGAGCAGATGTCGAATGTGCGAAGAGTTACCGCGGAGGGGTTAAGTTACGCGTGGAACACTACCCCTATGGTTACACAATTCGATGAGGCTGACATAACGGAGCTGGAAGTATTCAGGAAGAAGAATGGACAAGCGATAAAAGAAAAGGGTGGTAATTTAACCGTCACGGGGATTTTGGTGAAGATAAGTGAAGCAGCGCTGGCGAAATTTCCGCAGTTCAATACCAGCATAGACATGGAAAAGAGAGAAGTGGTGTATAAGAAGTATTTCAATATCGGGATCGCTGTGGATACGGACAGAGGTCTGCTTGTGCCTGTCATAAAAGATGTAAACAATAAGACGCTGACGGATATTTCATTAGAGCTGTCGGAGATATCGGCAAAGGCAAGAGACAGGAAGATAACACCGGAAGAAATGGACGGCGGAAACTTCACTATAAGCAACTTAGGCGGAATAGGCGGAACAGGATTCACGCCGATCGTTTATTCACCGCAGGTGGCGATACTCGGAGTATCGAGGGCAAGCTACAAGCCGGTTTACAAGGACGGGGAGTTCGTCCCGAGATTTGTTATGCCGTTGTCGCTGACTTATGATCACAGGATAATCGATGGAGCAGACGCAGCGAGATTTTTGAGGTGGGTTTGTGAAGCGCTTGAGAACCCTTTTTCTATGATGCTATAGTTATTCAGTTTGCGTTCCCAAACAGGAGTTTGGGAACGAGTTTTTTTAATTTTGTAGAGTATTTTTCGCCTGTCGGTGTGGATTGGGATTGCCGCGGTCGCTGCACTCCCTCGCAATGACAATTAAAAAGAAAGACTAATTTTGAGTAAAAGAGAAATAGTAGTAATAGGTGCGGGACCGGGAGGATACGCGGCGGCGTTTTTGGCGGCTGACCTCGGGATGAAGGTAACGCTCATAGATAAGGAAGAGAATCCGGGGGGTGTATGTCTTTACAGGGGATGTATCCCTTCAAAGGCACTTCTTCACATAGCAAAAGTGATCCGTGAAGCGGAAGAGATGAAGGATTGGGGTGTGGACTTCGGGCAGCCGAAGATAAAGCCAAAGAAGATCACAGCATGGAAAGATGAGGTTGTGAACAAAAACACCGGAGGACTGGGTATGCTTGCAAAGCAGAGAAAGATAGAATATATAAGAGGCGAGGCTAAATTCCTGGATTCGAATACGCTCGAGGTAAAAAAACATGGCGGCGGTACGGAGAAGGTAGAGTTTGAGAAAGCGATACTGGCAACGGGTTCCCGTCCGGTAAAGATACCAAACATTTCAATAGATAATCCAAACGTATTAGATTCTACTACAGCGCTCGAGATAACCGAGGTACCTGGGACGATGCTTGTTATCGGCGGAGGTTATATCGGTCTGGAACTGGGTTCGGTATATGCAGCGCTCGGTACAAAGGTATCGGTGGTCGAGATGCTTCCCCATATACTCAACGGGGCAGACAGGGACCTTGCAAGGCAGCTGGAAGGAAAGCTTAAGAAGGAGGTTAAGGAAATAAAGCTGAACTCAAAAGTATTAGAGTTGAAGGAAGGAAAGAAAGGGTTAGATGTCACGATAGAAGATAAGGATGGTAATAAGGATACGGAGACATATGACAAGGTATTGGTTTCCGTAGGAAGGAAGCCAAACTCGGAGAACCTGGGACTTGAGAACACTAAAGTCGAAGTAACGGATAAAGGATTTGTGAAAGTGAATAAGCAGATGCAGACGGCAGATGAATCCATTTACGCAATCGGTGATATCGTTGGAGAGCCGATGCTGGCTCATAAGGCATCACATGAAGGAAGAACGGCGGTGGAGGTGATATCAGGTCACAAAGCTGCATTCGAGCCGGCAGCAATACCGGCTGTGGTATTCACGGATCCT
>CALGOI010000274.1 GCA_937959065.1 uncultured Ignavibacteriota bacterium
AAGGATAGGAAATACTGCCCTGAAAAATTATATTGATAACAGACCTAATCTCAGCATGCACAGGATAGTTAATACATCGGATATTATACCGCAGTTCCCGCCGCCAATTGCTCCCAATCTATACGATCCTGAAAACCCATTCCCATATAATCATTTGGGTATGATGCACGGGTTCAGCGATAACCGTCACAGCTTCAATGCCAATCATTATCTTTCCACTTACGCGGATTGGATGGAAAAAGAGATGAATAAAGACACATTCAAAAGCAATTAACTTATAAAATATTCCAAAGGAATCCCAGATTATAGTAAAAGAACGGTTTGTATCTGTTTGTCATTTGATACTCTGCCTGAAAGTTGAGCGTTAAATGAGAAAAAATATTATAATCTAAAATTGCTCCAATGTTTGACGCGTTGGTAACACTTAATGTATCCGGTTTACCGACAACAGATGATACATATCCTCTTATACCTGCAAAATCATCAAATTTATAAAATAGAATTGCTTTTCCACCGGCGAAATAACTCATATCCTGTTCATGGTAACTTACATATTCCCTGCTTTGTAAATAATCTGTGTTTTCTATTTTATATTTTTGCGCTAGTACAGGAATGTAATTATTAAACGGTGTTTTAAATCCGTTAAAAAAGAGTCCTCCGGCATCAGCATGATCGTTTAAAGGAAGGGAAAAGAATCCGGAAAAGAGAAAATTGGAACGCGATGACAAAGGAACACCTAATATACCACTAGCTATTACAAAATTATTAAAAATATCACTATTCATTTGATACTGCCCTTCGAGTTGAATCTGGTAGCCTGAGTAATTCGGATAGTAAAGATATCTGTTATTGATCAGTGAATTATAAAGTCTGATTGTAGTCTCTGCATCGATTTTGTCCTTAATAACCCCATTTTCCCTTAATATTTTTTCAACTTGTCCAAAAAACTCTGCATCGGCATCATCTTTATATTTGCTTATAAAATCCATATTATTCCTTTTTTCTATAAGAATATCGAGTTCTTTCTTAACCGAAGCAGGGATACTGGAAATAAGTACTTTACGTTCTTTCAAAATCTGTTCAAAATTACCTTCCTTTGTAATACTTGCTGTATTCACGATTCTCCCGTAACCTAAACCTAACCAAAAGTAATTTATAGCATTTCTATATGAATACTTATGGGAACGAGAAGGCTCATAATTATCCACGTTTTCAGTTGTACCGTTACTAAATGCTGTACTTACAGATGCTGTTGAATAAAAACTGTTTGCAATGTAGTAATCACCTCCTCCAAATGCTTTACCCTGAACATATCTGTTCTTGTTATATCCATATTCTAATCCATCATGATACCTATACAGGCCATCCACCTCGGCCATACCTATCAGGTTGTATTTTTTAGAAAATTTCCATGCAGTTGAATTAATCTGGAGATGGATTAGAACTTGCTTATAAGGATTATAAGAACTGGTATTACTAATATTATTAGTAAAATTTTGCGACAAGAAGTTTACCGTGTAACCTTCAGAATTAAGATTAATAAGTACTGAGTCGGATTGATTTTGGGAAAAGGCAAAACTTGTAAAAAATAAAATTACGGTGGCAGCTATAATTTTCATTTTTCCGGATTTATTTCCGGTAAGTTTAAATAAAAAAAATGAAAAAAAGAATAGCTAAATAATCGATGGCTTAGGGCATCGTCTTTTGAAAATCCATTAAGAACTTGATGTCGCATAAAAAAAGACCAGGTGACATAATTCAGCCTGGTCTAGCATACGGGGGGATAAAGAACGATTACAACAAAATCTTATGCTCGCCCGCAAAAACGGGCACTCTTAAACAACAACTCTATTTAGATTACCTTATATAAAAAACGCTATTACTAAAGTAACTGTTAACAGGAA
>CALGOI010000275.1 GCA_937959065.1 uncultured Ignavibacteriota bacterium
TGAAATTGAAATCTGGGGTATATTGTTGAATATCCAGTGGCTTCCCTAGATCATCCAGGCTTCCTTTTTCATTTAAAATAAATAAATATGGAATGCCATTATGAGATGCCATTGTAGCAAAAAATTCCTCATGACTACATTTAGTTCCATCTGGAAATATATTATCTAGTCTTAATACATAATAATTTTTGTGTTTAATATTACTTGTAAAACCTAAATCCCTGCTATTTGAATTTGAATCCGAATTAGAATATTCACCTGCTTTATGACGCTTCCATTTTAAAATCAATTCATCTGGGTTATTGTGATCCGAGAACTTTTCCACAACAATCATAACTTTTTTCTTCTCACTACTTGGTTTTATATCTTTGAAAAACAAATTAATTAAATCATTTTTCTTAATGGCAAATAATTTTATCACATCGGAATTTTCCCAGAATTTGTTAATAAAGTTAAGATATGGTGGTTGGGTGCCCAAAATAGGGCCGCCTTCTTCACGGCCAAAAAAATCTACCTTTAGAAATCTTTCAAATTCATCATTATTTTTATTAAATACATGAATCATATTTATTTATTTTTAGATTAAATTATTTTCAAACCAACCGCCGCTCAATTGCTTCCCGAACGGCTTCCGGGGCTGAATTGACATGCAGTTTTTTATAGATTCTCTTTACATGATCATTTACCGTATTGTAGGTTATAGACAGATGATCGGCTATCATCTTATAACTCTTACCATCTACCATACAGCCTAAGACTTCTTTTTCGCGACGAGTAAGTTGTACATAAGTGGATTCGGATTGCACAATGTTGGATTGAAGCATATCAAAAACCCTTAGGGCAATAGTTGGTGACATATGACCACCACCTTCGTTTACTTCTTTGATTGCTTCCTCTATATTTTCAATATCTGATTTTAGCACATAACCTTTCGCTCCGTTACAAATTGCTGCAAAAATTTTGTCATTATCGGGAAAGTTTGTCAGAATTAACACCTTGGTATCAGGGAAGGAATCCGTTATTTTCTTTAAAGCATTCAAACCGGAAATTCCCGGTAATTTTATATCCATTAGCACCACATCGGGTTCGAATTTACGCACTTTTGCTACTGCATTATCGGCGTTTTCAAAATCAGCAGTTACGTATATTTTACTTGAACCCTTCCAATAAGCTTTTAAACTTTTTCGGAACTGAACATCATCTTCAAACATTATCACTCGTATCATAATAATCATTCTTTTAGTACAAAGATCAATATTTAACAACCCTATTAAATCCCCTAATCTTAGGGGTTATAGCTGAGGGATCAGCATAGTGATTGTCGTTCCTTCATCGAATTGAGATTTTAAATTGAACTTAATGAAACTGTCTTTAGCTCGTCGATAGAAGTTTTTTAAGCCATTACCTTTTTTTACATTGTTTAAATCAAAACCTTTTCCCTTATCCTGAATGATAAATCGGATTTTTCTACCTTCTTTATTTATAGAAATGATTACCTCGCTTGCTTCTGAATGTTTTATGATATTATTGATTGCTTCGCATGCCATCAGATATACGTTGCGGCGGTGTAGCATGCTGATTTTGACACCTTTAATTGCAGCGAAGTCAGCATTAAAAGCCAATTGGACATTTTTTGCGGTGAAAACCTGAAAAGCAATTGATCGAATCTTTTCAAATAAATCCCCTGCCTTATCCAATTCAGGGTTCAAAGACCAAACAGTATCATGTAAATTACTATTCGTCTGTTCAGCAGAATGGATGATATTATCTAAAGTTGCTATTGCTTCAGGTTTTTTAATATTCCTTTTAAGAGCCTTTGAGAAAACTGCAATACTGCTCAGCGTTGATCCGACTTCATCATGTAAATCTCCTGCTATTTGGTTTCTGATCTTTTGGAGACGCATCTTTTGTCTGAAATCATACATTAGCCAAAAGAAGGCTAAAGCAAAAACAACTAATGACACGTAAACCAGTAGTGCAGGAAAAAACCAGGATGATTCTGTGGTTTTTGGTAATACCTTTATTGGAAGAAGCATAACTTCAGATGTATCCGTCTCTTTTATTGTCGAAAGGGCAAAGACGTAATCATTACCGGTCAGATTGGTATATCGGGTGTACGGAAATTCTAAGGTAACAGGAAATTTATCTAAACCTATTAGTTGAAATTCATAGGCATCAACGGACGTATCAACATCAAAGTATATGAATAAATCGTCATCATCCGGTTGAAGTGTAATTTGATTAAAGGGCGGGAGCAAAATCTTATCATTAATATGAATTTCTTTTATCCCGGCTTTAGGTAGGGACTCAGCACATAGTATTGAGCTAAATACTATGCAGGAGATTAAAAACAAGTATTTAAATGTTCTTGCCCAGGTTTTCAAGGTTGTTTTGGTTTTGTGATGAGGTTGTTTAGCTATTATTTAATAGGAGATAAACCTTTCTTTTCAGGTTGCAAAATTTGGATAGCAGAAAACCGGTAGGTGCAAATTTCACTAAAATCAA
>CALGOI010000276.1 GCA_937959065.1 uncultured Ignavibacteriota bacterium
GAACGAAGAGCAGGATGTCAGGAAAATGGGAGGTTTGAAAAATAAGATGAAGATCACTTTTGTAACGTTCTTCATTGGAGCACTGGCTATATCCGGAATACCTCCCCTATCGGGCTTTTTCTCTAAGGACGAGATACTTTATAATGTTATAGCGCATTCACAGATTCCATTTTACATAATTGTTTTATTGACTGCAGGAATAACTGCTTTCTATATGTGGAGACTTATGGGTCTTACTTTCTATGGTAAACCCCGTTATGATGAAGCACATCTACATCCGCATGAATCCCCTCCTACTATGACTGTTCCATTGATTATATTAGCAATACTCTCCGCGATTGGTGGTTTTATTGGATTACCTCATTTCACCGGGATGCCTAATTTTCTTAAACAATGGCTAGAACCGGTATTTGCTGACGCAACAGCGGTATTTCTTGCCAATAACCCCGCTAACGTACATACTATTACATTTGAGCTGGTTTTAGTTGCACTTTCTGTTGTAATTGCAACTACAGCTATTATAATTGCGTTTAAGAAATTCTCTAAACAGGAAACATTTGAAGAAGAGAAAGGATTTGGAAAGGTACTTGAAAATAAGTATTACGTTGATGAAGCATATGATAAAGCAATTGTACAGCCAATTTATAAAACATCCGATAATTTCCTCTGGAAAATATTCGATGTCAAGATCATTGACGGATTCGTAAATGGTTTGGCAAACAACATCTCAAAGCTTGGTTTCGATTGGAGAAGACTTCAGACAGGTGTTATTCAGGATTACACAACAATTGCGGTACTTGGCATAGTTGCATTCCTTTTATATCTGCTATTAATGTAAGAAATTTAAAGATTATAATAACAAAGAGGAAACATCAAATTGACGTTTCCTCTTTTCTTTTAACTTCCCCCACAAACAATCTATTTCTGAACTACTTTAGTCATTATAAATACCGATAAATCTGCTATATCTTGATCAGTTAATTTGTCCTTTCTGTAAAACGGCATATGTCCATCACCCAGTCTTGAGTTATAAACTACGCCTTTCTCATTTCCTTCATATTCCTGAAGATTAGGAACATCTTTTACAGAGGTTTCCTGGCTGTGACAAAATGAACACGCTTCTTTAAAGAGTTTTTGTCCATTTTCAGGATTTCCGGTTAGCTTAAGTATCACATCCCTTTCAACTTTTAGCTTCTCTTTATCTCTTTCCGGTAAAGCAATAGTTTCATAAACTATTTCAGTTGGATCGTTTGGTGTCGCGATTTCTTCAAAATATGCATTAAGAGCACTTATCTGATCCGGTGTCATTTCATCCGTGTAGCCAAGATATCGCTCCCAGCAGACCGTCGAACCCCCTGCTGTTTTAACGACATCCTCACCTTTAAACATCCCGTGATATGTAGATGTTCGTTTTGGAACACCATTTACCGGAGAAAAGAATTTAGTTAACGATTTATCATCGTTAGTACCATCACTATGACAATCAGCACATTTTAATCCGGTCTCAGTTGAAACAGCATAAAATAATTCTTTTCCTTTTACAGACAATTCAGACGAACCGGTTTTTTCGGTATCACCAACGGTATTTTTACCGGATGATTCATCTTTTTTTTCACCACAACCGGTATAGATCAATGCAGAAAATAAAAACAAAGAACAAATCAGAAAAACAGGTCTAAGGTTTTTTACCTTCATGATAATAGGATTTAGTTAACTATTTAGATTTTTTACCTAAATTTGGGTAGAAGTTAAGCCCCAAATAGATTGTCCCCCAGTTAACCTTTTTTTCCTCGTTATTATAATACTCAAATTGACCGCCTATTGGCGATGATAAATTAGAAATATACTGTCCTTCTTCATCATTTAATGAAACTCCTGTTCTACCCCACTCTATTCTTCCTGATACTGATCTGTCATTACTCTGGAGGAGTAGATTCCCAAGATCATATTTAATTCCTGCTACAATACCAAAGTTTTTATTTACTTTAACCTCTATACCACCGTTAAAATTAACACCAAGTCTGAATCCACTGAAACCAACCCTATTAGTATCATTAAACCCTTCTGTACGGGTTAATTCCCCTCCCATGAAATTTAACGATAAATTTACTCCCGCGAAAGGGCTAACGATATTTGTAAAGGCTGATGGAGCTATTTCAAAACCAAACCCAATTGCAAAATTTGAAAAACTGTAATCATACTTTACTGATGTAGGGAGTGTATCCCCTGCTATTAAAATACCTGTTACTCCTGTTCGAGAGGATTGAAATGTATTAAATGTGTTAAATGAAATAAATCCAACTCCTCTTGTAATTGAATACTTGTCAAAGTTAATCTTTGCAGATCCAAAAAAATGTAATCCTGTTTTTGCGGCGTAGTTTTTGGCAATAAAGTTTGTATCGATGTATATTAATCCGTTTGGAGCGTAAAACACATAATCATCTCCTTTAAGATCATCCATTGGTTCAGCTATTCCTATTCCGAATTGAAACAATGGTTTATCGAACTGTGAAAAAGCACTAGAAGTAATTACTAATGAGAATAAAGCTAGTAAGAGAATTTTGATTTTCATATTATTTGTTTAATTACAGTTTAATAATTCAAATATTGAAACAATTGCCGCAGTCTCGGCTCTGAGCTTTCTTTCACCCAGGTTGCCTATCTGCCATCCTGAATCTCTTAATAATCCAATTTCTTCTTCTGCAAAACCCCCTTCAGGTCCTATTAGCAAATAAATTTCGTTTGAAGATTTATCATATACAAATTTATCTTCTTTTTCCGAAAATTCATACATAACTATCCTGTTTATGTTGCATGAAGTACCAGTCAAAAATTCATCGAAAGTACTAATATTATTTAACTTAGGCAAAAGACATCGCTGCGATTGACCCATAGCGGATATAATAATTCTATGCAGTCTATTCAATTTTGTTTCACTAAATGCTGATTTATTTACAGTGTATTTTGTAATTACCTGTGTAATGGATATTAAACCCAATTCTACTGATTTTTCTATTTCAAATTTTAACTTATCTGAATTCTTTAGTGTGGCTATAAATAAATGATTTCTTTTTCCCGGTTCATAAAGGTCATTATGTATTTCTGATATGCTGCATATAATCTCATTCTTTGATATTGATCGAATTGTACACTCATAAATATTTAATTCACCATCAGTAATATGAATACTATCACCCTCCTTTTTCCGTAAAACCTTAGCAAGATGATTGTATTCGAATTCATCATCTATTCTTAAAATCTTATTCTTTAAATCTACTTTATTTGGTGGAGTGTAATAATATTCCATTAGAATGCTGCTGATAAACCAAAATCAAGATCGACTGAAAACTTATCCGATGTTTTTTTACTTAAACTCACATCCATTCTTCCTACAAAATCAAACGGTAATATAGCATTTAATCCCATTCCAAATCCTCTCCTGAATTGAGTATTAAAAAAATTATCATTTTTATCCCATACACCACCAATATCAAAAAAAGTTGTTATGTATAAACCGTATTTATAACTAAGGTTCTTTAGGAAAGATATTTTCTTTATCACAGGAAGGTCTTTCCCTTTTATATAAGACGGTTTAATTACAGGAAATCTAAACTCTGCAAATCCTCCAAGCAGATTATCACCTTCAAAAACCTTTTCGCCCCATCCCCTTATGGTCTCACCATATCCGAATTGCTCTTTTAGGTATGGAGGTATATTACCTCCCCAGGATATAACATTTAGTATCCTTGTTGCAAATATTATTGTATAACCATCAAATGGGATGATTGGAATATATTTTCTGAAATCTACTTTTGACCGGTTAAAATTTATATGTTTATTTGCAAATCCATATTTAATAAAATCTAGCGATCCAAATGCACCATTTGATGGATATGAAAAAAGGTCACGGGAATAATGATCTGCATTTAATGATGCAGTTGGATAATCATCTGTTCCATTTGGAGATAATGTCCTCCCCGGTTTGTAATCTTTTACATGTAAACGATGATAAGATAGTCCAATTGATAGTGCAAGGTTATCTGTAACAAACTTCCCCACCGATGCGCTTAGATCGATATTCGTTGTTCCATATCTCTCTACCGTATCCTTATCGATTATGGTTCCGGGAGGATAACTGTAAATATCCTGAATGTTCCTTCGAGCATATCCACCTGACAATGACATAAAATACTTATTCGAGCTTATCCATGGGTTGGAATAAGATGCTCGTATAAAAGGTTCATATCCAATACCAAAACTTAAGCCAAGTGTTTCATTAAGTCCCCTGAAATTTCTCCATTTTAGATTCACTCCGCCCCAAATCTTGTTCAAATCACCTTCTTTGATACCGCCCTGAGGTATTGGTAAAATATAAAATGATTCTTCTACATCAATGAGCAAAGTAATACTGTCACTACCAACGGGAACAGGTGTTACATCAATTTTTGTAAACAATCCTGTATTGTATATATTTTCAAGATCATACTGAAGCTGTTCAACATTCAGAGGTTTACCTTCTTTGTTCTTCATTTCTCGAAGAATAACTTTTTTGTCTGTTATATCATTTCCCGATATAATAATTTTACTGATGTATACTTTAAGGTCGGATTTAGTTTTTAAACTGTCACTTAACTGTTCCGAATATAATATATTTACCGGCAATGTGATAAATAATATTATAGTAAATATTTTCAGAACGAATTTCATCTTTAAACTTGCCTTAATTACCGGCTGCCTTTAATTGAGCCAGACGGTTTATTAACTGTTTAGCCTCGTTACGTTCAGGGAATTTCTGTAAAGCCAGATTTATCAATTTCTCAGATTCGTCATATTGCTTTTTTGACATTAGATAGCTGGCTCTGTTAAGATATGCATTGTAATAAGCATTCATTATGAATGAGTGATGGTAATTATCCTTATCTGTTTTAGTAAAATTGAATTCAGGCTGCTGGTAATCAGGAAGCTCTTCTTCTTTTGTGTAGCGGATCAATAACCCCTGGGGTATCTTGTTATAATCCTGTCCAAATTTTTCCTGACCCTGCTGTTCCATCTCATAAGTTGTAAATACCGGACGTTCATCGGCATTGGTTTCAACTATGCAGTTAAGTAGGTTTAGAAAGTACAATTGGATTAACTGAAGATCCTGCCGGTCCTGCTCGGTCTTTGGATTTGTATATCTTGTTGGATTAGCTTCAAACTTAATCAGCTCTGGTTGATATACCTCGAATTGAGCCTTGCATTTATTGTACATGTCAGGATAATGAATTTTAAGATAATCCATATACCAGCTCTTACGCATTAACTCTTTATCTATAACGACTATATCAGGTCGAATATTTTTAATGAATTGATAATACATCGACGCGGATACCCAAAAATCCCATTGTATTGAAAATATTATAGAATTTGGCGGAGCTGAGTTAAACACATTCATTGTGTAATCTTCGACAAAGTAATTATCACTTTGATCAGAATACGAATAATTCGAATATAACATAATTGCAGCTACCAATAAGCTGGCCGCTGATATCTGTACAGAATTTTTCTTATTTACTCTCTGAGCGATAAAGTAAAATCCATAAGCTATCCAGATTGAAATAACAATAAATGCCAGTAAAAAATAAGAATCGATATCATAAATATCGTAGTTTATAGCATAGATAACAGTGAAGCCGAACAATAATAATGTATAAAGAAAAAACTTCCGGCTTTTATTATATAAATAATACAAGCCAGGTAAAGCTATTATCAGAGCGAGAAAGAAAAATTCCTTCGGTAATATATCAAGGAAATGTGAAAACTGCCTACCTGCGTTATCAAAAGACGAAAACATCCATACACTGAACTGCTTACCACTTACATGTGCATATAGATTGCTGAGATTATATGTATTACCCCAGCTAAGAAAAGAATTGCCGGCTCTTATCAATAAATATGAGTAAACACTAAGACCAGCAGCAAACGGAACAGCCATCAATGCAATCCTCTTGAATGCTTTTGCATTAATTCCATTTAACGAAAAATAAAAGTATAAAGTACCTATCCCAAGAAATATAGTAGATAGATGATTAGTGAAACTCAATCCCAGTACAAATGCAAATGCCAGCCAGTATCTCTCACCGTGAAGATATGAGGTTGAGTCTTCATTCATTGAGTTACAAGCTCTTAAAAAAAGGTATATGACAGATACCAGGAAAAATGTATGAAGTGAATATACCTCGATAGATGTTGCCGCATTCCAAAAAGTAAGCGAAAATGCAAGAATAAATGCCGCTGAAAGTGATATAAGGTTTACAGACTGCCCGCTTAACTTTGGTTCTTTCTTTGATTTGGTTTTATCCTTTGTTTTAGAAGTAGCTGATGCTCCCGGATATCTGAAGTCAGTAAAAAGGAAAACCAACAAATTATAAAACATAAACACAGTAAGCGATGAGATAACTGCGCACATAAGATTAAGCCTGTATATTGGCTCACCTAACGGAAGCTTTGAAAATAAATTACCCAGAATTGTAAACAGCGGATATCCTGTTGGGTGCGCGACTCCTAATTTTATACTGACAGTTGCTAACTCACCTGAATCAATAAAAGAAACTGTTGGCGCAAGTGTCATTATATATACAACCAGCGGTACTATAAATGCCGTAAATTTGAAAACAATATTATAATGCTTCTGCTCCATCAGTTCATTTTACTATGTTCTACGTAAATACACTTATTCTCTATATACTCCATTCCGTTTTCTTCGGCCATCTTTCTGGCCTCATCACTAAATACACCCAATTGTGTCCATATGACCTTTGTTCTGTTCTCTAGTTCCAGAACCTCATCAACATGTCCGGGAATTGCATCAGAGTGACGGAAAAAATTAACTATTTCAATCTCATCCGGTATGTCTTTGATCGATTTATAGCAGTCAATTCCTTCAACACATTCCCCTTCCAGCTTTGGATTAACTCCATACACAGTATATCCATTATCAGCCATATATTTGGCGATTCTGCCGGCAGGTCTCCTTGGATCGGTCGAATATCCTATTACTGCTATCTTGTTATATTTCTTTAAAGCTTCTTCCGTTGTCATTATTCGCCTTTATATAAAATAAAAGGGGTTCAAATTAATTTAAACCCCTTAAATATTCTTATTATTTTCAGAATTTTAATTCTGGCAATAGTTCTCATAGATGCCATCGAGGAAAGTCCACTGCAATGAAGCTGCTTCATCGACTGTAGTTACTACTCTCTTCTCTTCGTCTTCATTCGAGCATCTTTCTAAGATCGCATCGAGTTCGTCTTTAGAGTGATATATGTCTGCTTCCTCGTGAACTTTGAAGTACTCGACTGCATCATAATTATCTATTCCGTAAAACTTTTGTAAGCCTTCTACTTTGGTCTTTGATATCTCAGGAACCTGTGACTCGTAAGCATAAAGCGCTGCAAGACCTAACTCAATTTCTGGTGAACGTGTTAGTTCATACATTCCATCTACAAGATATTCAGTCTCTCTTAGCGGAGTTGAATTTCTTACTTCATCTTCTGTAAGACCTAAGCTCTTTGCAAAATTCATCCATAATTCAGGGTGATTGTTTACACCTGTCTTATACCCTTCTTCGTCTGCAAGGTTTTGCATTAACATATCCCTTGTCTTTCTATCTTCACAATTTGAGTGAACAGAGCTAACAAATCTTGGGAAATGTTTTACGAAATGATAGTATTGTTTAGCGTATTCTTTTAATTCATCTTGCGTGAGTGTCCCTTCGTTCCATTTTACATAAAAGGGATGCTTTAAGAGGGATTTTGCCTCTATTGTATCGTTAATTTCATTTATGAAATTTGTTCTTTCTGTCATTATCTGCTATTTATTTAATGAACTTACGAATTTAGTAATTAGTAAAACAAATTTAAATGCTAAAATCTTTAATTAACTGTAGTTTCATTCAGTTGACTGTTTTGCTCCACCTCCGCATAATCATTAATGTCTATACAGCTGCAAATTAGATTCCGGTCGCCATAAGCGCTATCTATTCTCCTTACACTTGGCCAGAATTTGTTCAATCTGGTGAAATCTACCGGATAAGCCGCTTTTTCACGTGAATATTGATGATTCCAGTCGTCCTTTATTACAGAAGTTGCCGTATGTGGAGCATTTTTCAACACATTATCTTGTATATCGGCTGTTCCTTCCTCGATTTCCCTGATTTCCTCTCTTATCGAAAGCAATGCATCGATAAACTTGTCTATCTCCCCTTTCGCTTCACTTTCAGTAGGCTCGATCATCATTGTACCGGGAACCGGGAATGATACTGTTGGAGCGTGAAATCCATAGTCCATTAATCTTTTTGCTATATCCTCGATTTCGACTTTTGCAGTATGTTTAAAATCCCTTGCATCGAAAATCAACTCATGAGCCACCCTGTCATTTTTACCGGTGTAAAGCACTTTGAATACACTTTCCAAACGTGCTTTCATATAATTCGCATTGAGAATAGCCACTTTAGTTGCATTGGTCAATCCTTCTGCACCCATTAAAAGAATATATGCATAAGAAATTATTAGAATACTAGCGCTACCCCATGGAGCTGATGATACCGCACCAATTGATTTAGGAGTTCCAATATCGGCAAATATATGACCCGGTAGAAACTCAACTAAATGCTCTGCTACGCCAATCGGACCAATGCCCGGTCCTCCGCCGCCATGTGGAATACAGAATGTTTTATGAAGATTAAGATGACAAACGTCTGCACCAATTTCAGCCGGCGATGTAAGACCAACCTGCGCGTTCATATTGGCACCGTCCATGTAAACCTGTCCGCCGTTATCATGTATTATCTTACACATATCCTTTATACCCTCTTCGAATACACCGTGAGTCGAAGGATAAGTCACCATCAGCGCGGCAAGTGTATCTTTGTACTGTTCTGCTTTTGCTTTAAGGTCTTCGATATCGATGTTTCCGTTTTCATCACACTTTACTACTACAACTTTCATTCCTGCCATTACTGCGCTTGCCGGATTAGTACCGTGAGCGGATGATGGAATAAGACAAATGTTTCTCTCGGTCTCACCTTTATCATCAAGGTAAGCTCTTATAACAAGCATTCCCGCATATTCCCCCTGCGCCCCTGAATTTGGCTGCAAGGACACAGCATATTCACAGGTTTTTATTGAACCATTCAC
>CALGOI010000277.1 GCA_937959065.1 uncultured Ignavibacteriota bacterium
AGGTAAAATTGTTTCATGTTGGGGACCTGCCCGGAACGGCAGGTCTTTTTTTTTATTCTCCCCAGGCAGTCACCACCAGTTTTCTGCTTCCACCGTGGTCTCTGTGTTCGCAAAGATATACTCCCTGCCAGGTGCCTAGATTTAACCGGCCATCTGTGATAGGTATCGAGACAGAACTCCCCATAAGTGAACTCTTAATATGAGCGGGCATATCATCAGATCCTTCATAGTTATGCAGATAGTATGGCGCATCCTCCGGTACATATTTATTGAAGTGTGATTCAAAATCATCCCGTACTGTCGGATCGGCATTTTCATTTATTGTCAGAGATGCGCTCGTATGCTGAATAAATATGTGACATATTCCTGTTTTAATATCACGGATCTCCGGTATGGCGGAAGATATTTCTCCCGTAATTATATGAAAACCACGCGGATATGGCTTTAATTTAAACTCTTTTTGAACAAATTTAGTCATATTATTCAGGAACTTAGATTTTTGTTATTAAGTATTAATAATAAGTAATATCGATAACTAAATAACTGAAACAATGAGGGCATCATTAAAAATTTTATTTGTACTTGCATTTGTATTTGTTGCCCAGTCTGCTTTTTCACAGGTGATTTATATTACCAGCTGGAAGTCTGACGCGGATAAGAAAGTATTTGTAACCGAGTGGAAATCCGAGGCGGACATGATAGTTTATGTCACAGAATGGAAATCCGATGCAAAACCTAACAGCGGTAAGTGGTACTTCACCGAATGGAAATCCGACGCCGACTGGAAGATATATTATACTACGTGGAAGAGCGACGCGGATCTGAAGATCTATTTCACCGAATGGAAGTCGGAAGCGGGCTTTACGGATAATTATAAGGGGCCGAAGTAGATATTTAAATGATTGCTTTCCTAAGCTGGGGCTTAGGAAAGAGGTTTGGTTACTTTCCTGTGTAATCACCTCCGGGCGGCTTCTTTTGTATTTAAATTGAGTGTAAATATCAGTATATTAACGTAATTAGCGATATTTATCAAATTAATACCCGGAGGAAAAAATGCTTTTTTCCGAAAAAATGCAGGAAGAGCTTAATAAGCAGATCAATAAAGAGTTCTATTCCGAATATACATATCTTTCAATGACGGCATACTTCGAGTCTATCAATCTTGATGGGTTTGCCAATTTCTTTTATGTACAGGCTCAGGAGGAGCATTTCCATGCTATGAAAATGTTCAACTTTGTTCACAGAATGGGCGGTGTAGTAACATTGACTTCACTCGAAGGTCCGCCTGTAAAATTCGATTCTATACTTGACGCGTTCAATAAAGCGCTGAAACAGGAAGAAGGAATCAAAGAGAGTATAGACAATCTTGTGAATCTTGCAAAAGAGGAGAGGAATCACGCTGTAGAGACATTCCTTCAATGGTATGTAGATGAGCAAGTCGAAGAGATAGATCTCTTTAATACAAGAATCGCAAAGCTTGAACTTATCAACGGTGAAGGACACGGATTATTGATGATGGATAATGAATTCGCCCAGAGGAAAGCAGGTCCTGATGTGACCAGCGGTTCGATGAAATAGTTAATTCTTTATATCTCACAATATTAAAAGGTAAGATTAATATAATCTTACCTTTTTTGTTTTAAAATATATCATTTAAAGTAAGAAACTAATTTAATATTTTGATTAAAATTAATTAATAATGAGTTCCGAGGAAGGACAAACCGGGAAAACCGGATTAACCGGACAAACCGGGATAACAGATTACGGGGAATCTACGGATTTTGAGGTCAGTATAAAGTATGACCGTAAGATCATCTCAGACGAGGAGCTGATCCAGCTCTATCTCACAATATTAAAACCCAGAATGATCGAGGAGAAGATGCTTCTCCTTTTAAGAAAAGGCCAGGTTAGTAAATGGTTCGCCGGCATTGGGCAGGAAGCAATTGCCGTAGGTGTTGCCAATGCACTTGAGCCGGACGAATATATATTGCCGATGCACAGGAACCTGGGAGTATTTACCACGAGGAATGTACCTCTTGATAAACTATTTATGCAGCTTCAGGGCAAGCTCGGCGGATTTTCAAAGGGGCGTGAGAGATCGTTCCACTTCGGTACTAACGACTATCATATTGTCGGTATGATATCTCACCTGGGTCCACAGATGGCAATTGCTGATGGTATAGCACTCGCAAGTAAGCTGAAACAGGAGGGAAAAGTTACGGCTGTATTTACGGGTGAAGGCGGTACTAGCGAGGGGGATTTCCACGAGGCGCTTAACGTTGCCGCGGTATGGGACCTACCTGTAATATTCATTATCGAAAACAACGGTTACGGACTTTCCACCACGACGAAAGAGCAATACAGGTGTGAGAATCTAATCGACAGAGCAATAGGGTACGGAATAGACGGTTTCCAGATAGATGGTAATGATATTGTAAGGGTATATAAGACGGTTTCCACACTTGCAGAGTCTATGCGGGCAAATCCAAGACCAATGCTGCTTGAATGTATGACATTCAGAATGAGAGGGCACGAAGAAGCTTCCGGTACAAAGTATGTCCCGAAAGAGCTGTTCGATCTGTGGGAGAAGAAAGACCCGGTTAAGAATTATGAATCTTATCTTTTAAGTGAAGGGATCATAACGAAAGAATTCGTAGAAGAAACGAGGGACACATATAAGAAAGAAATAAACGATGCGATTGAAGTTGCCCTGAGTGCAAAAAACCCAGTTCCGGATTCATCGTTAGAGGAAGGTGATATATATGCTCCGTTTGCTTTTAAGAAAACGGAACCGGGTGAAGAGAAGAAAGAGATGAGATTTGTAGATGCAGTGTCGGATGGTTTGAGAGAAGGTCTTCGAAAATATGATGATTTGATAGTAATGGGCCAGGATATCGCAGAATACGGCGGAGTTTTTAAGGTAACAGAGAATTTCATAGATGAATTTGGAAAAGAGAGGATAAGGAATACCCCAATTTGTGAATCGGCAATTATCGGGGCAGCCCTTGGATTATCCATAAAGAAAATGAAATCGGTCGTAGAGATGCAGTTTGCGGATTTTGTTACATCGGGGTTTAACCAGGTGGTAAATAATCTTGCAAAGGTATATTACAGGTGGGGACAGAACGCGGACGTGGTAATACGAATGCCCACCGGTGCGGGAGTTGGGGCAGGTCCTTTCCATTCCCAGTCAAATGAAGCGTGGTTCTTTCATACACCCGGATTAAAAGTTGTATACCCGTCCACTCCTGCCGATGCAAAGGGGCTTCTGCTTGCATCGATAGAGGATCCTAACCCTGTAATGTTCTTTGAGCATAAATTCCTTTACAGAAAACTTAAAGAGGAAGTGCCTCTCGGATATTACACAACAGAAATAGGTAAAGCCAGAATTGTCAAGGAAGGAAATGACTTAACGATAATCACCTACGGACAGGGTGTTTACTGGGCTTTAGATGCATTGAAAGAGAACCCGGATATAAATGGTGAGGTAATCGATCTACGGACATTATTGCCGTTAGATAAGGATACTATAATTGATTCAGTTTGTAAAACAGGAAAAGCAATTATTTTACATGAAGATTGTCTTACGGGAGGAATCGGCGGGGAAATATCCGCAATAATTTCAGAAAGCTGTTTTGATAAATTAGATGCCCCTGTAATAAGATGCGGTGGTCTGGATACCCCGGTACCTTTTGCAATTGAGCTGGAGCAGAATTTTTTCCCTGTAAAGCGATTTAGAAGTGCTCTTACAGAGCTGTTTGAGTATTGATATTACAATATTTAGGCAAAGAAGTTGATTTTTGTAGTGAAGTTGTTTTAGTTTATGTTTATTATTCTTTAAGTGTTCAATCTACTTCTGATTTTCATCCCCACTTATCTGGCTAAACGGGTTATTAAAGAAAATCAATCGTACAACATTTTTTGATACAGGATTATAATAATTACTCGGTTTTAATAGCAGAGGACAACTATATTAATCAAAAGCTAATGAGGAAGCTTCTTCAAAAGCTTGGATATAAATGCGATATAGTTGACGATGGAGCGAAAGTAGTAGATTTGCTGCAAGAAAAGCAGTTTGATATAATATTAATGGATATCCAGATGCCGGTAATGGATGGATACGAAGCAACCCGTAAGATACGAGAATCAGAAAAATATAATGGCAGACATATACCGATTGTAGCAGTTACAGCTTTTGCAATGGAAAGAGACCGCCAGCTGGCATATGAAGCCGGTATGGATGATTTCCTTCCCAAACCATTCAGTAAAAATGATTTTTACTATGTAATAGAGAAACATATCCGATCAAAAAACCGGATATTCCAGTAAAAACTACCGCAAGTATTTAATATTCCACTGAACTTTCACTTTATCGAAGTTATATTTGAAGAAAAGCATTTAAATGAAGTTATTAATTCTTGTTTTTATTGCTGCCTTAATTACATCCTGCGGGGAAGTCGACAATAAAAGTTACCAGACAGATTTTGGAAGTTTCTTTGGTGAATATAACGGTACATTTGTTTTATTCGATTACAACAACAAGTACTATATAAGACATAATGAGGAACGAAGCAATGAGAGATTCAGTCCGTGCTCTAGTTTTAAGATATTCAATTCTCTTGTAGGACTTGAAACAGGTGTTATCGAGGATGAAAATTATGTAATACCGTGGGATAGTGTGGTCAGGAACAGGGAAATTACAAATAAGGATCACGATCTGACATCAGCTTTTAAAAACTCGGTTGTGTGGTATTATCAGGAGCTTGCAAGGAAAGTCGGTAATGATACAATGAAGCGATTTATAGATACGGTTGGGTATGGCAACGGAGATATTTCAGGTGGTATAGATGTTTTCTGGCTGGACAATTCATTAAAAATATCCGCCAATGAGCAGGTGGAGTTTTTATATAAACTTTACACGGATTCGCTGCCCTTTTCACAAAGGTCTATGGATATAGTAAAGCAAATAATGATCCAGGATACATCTAAGACCGGTGCTGTTTTCAGCGGTAAAACCGGCAGTAATGGAAAAGATCTTGGATGGTTTGTCGGAAGTGTCACACTTGGCTCAAATATTTATATATTTGCAACAAACATATCAGGACCCGGCGCTGATGGTATGAAAGCGCGTGAGATAACCCGGGAAATTCTAAAAAGTATTGAGGTTTTATAATTATTAGAATTGTTGTAAGATATTTCTAATTCCTCAAAAAATGGTTATTTTTTGTTACTACATGTCAACGCATGTAGCAATTAAAAATTAAGATGCGTTTCCCCACAAAACTCTTCGGAAAAAGTTCGTTTACTCTGACATTGGTTTATTTTGGCCTGTGTTTACTTGGCGTACTCCTTTCCACCCAGATATACACTACAAACACATTAATAAAAATGATGTATGTGGTCATTAGTTCATTCGTATTCTTTTTCCTGGCTGAAGGACTTATGCGTGAAAGAATGAATGCATCTAAAGATAAGGTGAATAAGAAAGAAGAATTAACTCTCATACAGGCAAAGGATAAAGCTGAGCAATCCAACAGGGCAAAGAGTATTTTTCTTGCCAATATGAGTCAGGAGATAAGAACACCAATGAATGGTATAGTCGGTATGACGGATATCCTGGCGTTAACAAAACTAACTGAAGAACAGAAGGAGTATCTTGAGATAATAAAGTACTCATCGTCCACTCTTCTGGCGATTTTAAATGATATAATGGATTTTGCCCGCATAGAGGCGGGGAATTTCAAGCTGGATAAATCGGATTTTAATCTGAAGGATCTCGTCAGCCAGACTTGTAAAAGTCTTGAGCCAACAGCAAAGAAAAAGAAGCTGGAATTAAACGTTAAGATACCCGAAGATGCCAGCTACGAGGTTTGCGGAGATCCGCTGAGAATGAAGCAGGTTATGGTCAATCTTTTGTCAAATGCAATCAAATATACAGATAAAGGTAAAGTGGATCTGTCACTTATTCCCGAAAAGTCCTCTTCCGGGAAGATGATATTCAAGCTTGTTGTAAAAGATACAGGCATTGGTATAGCAAGGGAACGTCTGAAAAACATTTTTGATTCGTATTCCGTCTCGAATAAATCCGAGCAGGTTACTTTAAAGGGGAGAGGGCTCGGGCTTACGATCGTTAAAAGCATTATCGATCATATGGGCGGAAAGGTATCTGTTGAGAGCAGCCAGGAAAATGGTACGGAATTTACATGTATTCTCCCATTCGACACCATCACGGAAAAGAAGACGGAATCTAAAGAAGCAGCCGTTACAACTGAAAAGCAGGTTAGATCTACCTTAAGTATACTTGTAGCGGAAGATAACTTCGTAAATCAACGCCTTGTGAAAGAGCTGCTAAGAAGGCAGGGTTACAAAGTGGATATTGTGGATAACGGCTTAAAGTTATTTGAAGCGATGGAGAAAAATAAGTATGATGTTATATTAATGGACGTGCAGATGCCTGTTATGGACGGACTGGAAGCAACTTCAATTATAAGAGAAATAGAAAGAGAAACCGGCGGACACATACCGATTATTGGTATTACTGCATACTCTATGAAGGCTGACAGGGATAAGTGTCTGGAAGCGGGTATGGATGATTATCTGGCAAAACCTTTCAGTAAAGAAGAGTTTTACAAAAAGATAGAAAGGTTTGCCAATAAATAATGCCGGAAGAATATACAATTACTGCCAACCTGATAGATATCCATAACAGGAAGATATTTCCTGCTGAAGTTTCGGTAGCCGGTGGAAAGATCATTTCCGTGGAAGAAATCCCCGGCGCTTCATTCGAAAATTATATCCTCCCCGGCTTTATCGATGCGCATGTGCATGTGGAGAGTTCGATGCTTGTGCCATCTGAATTCGCGAGACTTTCTTCGGTACACGGAACAGTAGCGACGGTGTCAGATCCTCATGAAATAGCTAACGTACTTGGTATCGACGGCATAAGGTATATGATAGAAAATGGTAATAAAGTACCGTTTAAATTCTACTTTGGCGCTTCATCCTGTGTTCCTGCTACGTCATTTGAGACTGCAGGAGCGGAGATTGCATCCAATGATATAAGAGAGCTTTTTGAAAAAGACGGTTTGCACTATCTGAGTGAAATGATGAATTATCCCGGTGTTTTGCATGGAGATCCTGTGGTAATGGAAAAGATTGCAATTGCAAAAGAGCTGGGAAAACCGATCGACGGACATTCTCCGGGTTTAATGGGAGATGAAGCGAGAAGGTATATCGAGGCAGGTATTTCGACAGACCACGAATGTTATATGCTTGAGGAAGCGTTGAATAAGCTAAAGTATGGTATGAAAATACTTATAAGAGAAGGTTCGGCCGCCAAGAACTTCGATACACTCCACACGATAATACCCGGTCATTTTGAGAATGTTATGTTTTGTAGTGATGATAAACACCCAAATGATCTTATTGTAAGTGAAATAGACGGAATAGTACGAAGAGCTTTAAATGAAGGATATGATATGTATGATGTGTTAAAATGTGCCTGTATTAATCCGATAAAGCATTATAAGCTGGATGTTGGGCAGCTAAGAGAAGGTGACCCTGCTGATTTTATTATTGTTAATAACCGGGAAGAATTCAAAGTTATTGCAACTTACATCGATGGACAGAAGGTAGCTGAGGACGGGAAACCACTAATGGAGAAAGTAGAAGCAAGTATAGTTAATAATTTTAATGCGGAGAAAAAATCACCGGATGATTTCAAATTAGAGTCAGAATGCGGTGAGATTAACGTAATAGAAGCAATTAATAATGAAATCATAACGAAAGCCATTTCGGCGAAAGCTAAGACAGAAAACGGTTGTCTTTTACCGGATGTTGATAATGACATATTAAAAATTGCAGTTGTTTGCAGGTATAATAATGAGAAGCCTGCAGCAGCATTCGTTAAAGGATTTGGACTTACAAAAGGCGCTATTGCCTCATGTGTAGCTCACGATTCGCATAACATAATTGCTGTTGGAACAACAGATGAAGACATTGCTTCAGCCGTGAATGCCATAGTTGACTCTAAAGGAGGTATATCAGTTGCTTATGACGGGAAAGTTGAAGTATTACCTTTGCCGGTTGCCGGAATTATGACAAACGAGGATGGGTATGAAACGGCGGAAAAGTATTCAAGGCTCG
Source organism: uncultured Ignavibacteriota bacterium (assembly GCA_937959065.1). Taxonomy (GTDB): domain Bacteria; phylum Bacteroidota; class Ignavibacteria; order Tepidaquicellales; family Tepidaquicellaceae; genus JAEYVS01. The sequence goes on from CALGOI010000277.1 coordinate 8,146, forward strand.
ACGCTATTTCTAAGGAATTGGGAAGTAACCTTTACGCCCCATTTATGACGCTGTCATTTATGGCGTTGCTTGTAATACCGTCTTTGAAATTAAGTGATAAGGGTCTTTTTGATGGAAGTATATTTGAATTTACCGGTATTTGTAAATAGATAATAATTTAATGGAAGAAAACAAAGAACAGGAAAAAGATTATAATGGTACTGAATGGGGTGACAGTTCCGAAAAGACGAAGGAGATACGGTACTTCCTCGAAGGACCGAAATCCCGGGGCAGTGAACTTTGGTATGCAATAAAGATCTTCTTTGAGTTCATTAAAGGTTTTAGAACTTTCCATTTTATTGGTCCCGCTGTAACGGTATTTGGGTCGGCAAGATTTAAAGATGATCACCCTTATTATAAGTTAGGCCAGAGAATTGGCGGAGAGCTTGTGAAAATGGGGTTTACCGTGATGACAGGCGGAGGTCCCGGGGTGATGGAAGCAGTAAACCGAGGTGCGAAAGAGGCAGGCGGTAGGTCAGTTGGTTGTAACATCGAATTACCGTTTGAACAAAAACCCAATCCATATATGGATAAATGGGTGGAACTGGATTTCTTCTTCGTCAGGAAAGTTATGCTGCTAAAATACTCCTATGCATTTATCGTTTTACCCGGAGGTTTTGGTACGCTCGATGAGTTTTTTGAAACATTAACTCTGATTCAAACGAAAAAAATCAAAAACTTTCCAATTGTTTTAATGGGGAGTAAATACTACACGGACATCAGGGAATTACTAGATGTCATGCTTGATGAAGGTACTATATCCAAAGAAGATCTTGACTTGATAATGATGACTGATAATGTGGATGAAGCTATGGCGCACATACATCATTACGCGATCAAACAACACGGGTTAACTAAAAAGATATTCAAACCGTCAAGATTCCTTGGCGAAAAATTTTTTCATAAGGAGAAAGCAAAATGAAAAAAAGTACTTTTTCTCTCCTGGGCATCCTTTTCTTAACAATGGCAATTTACGGATGTACCGGCGCAGGTCCTT
>CALGOI010000278.1 GCA_937959065.1 uncultured Ignavibacteriota bacterium
ACTTTTCCAGCTGGTTATAATAATCGTTCAATACATCTACAAACAAAAGAACTGTCTTGTCGTCAATATCGACGTCCCTGTCGTAAAACAGATCCTTCAAATAATCTGCGGCTTCTTTCCAGTTATCAAAATCTTTCAGAATTCTGAATGACTCGTGCATTAAGTGTTTATTACCATTGTAAACTACCTGGCAAATCGAACTCAATTCGCCCGTCTTAAACAACCGTCCTACTGATTTCTTTTCAATATCGAGATTTGACTCACTTATCACATGTGTTGGCAGAGTCATCTTATACGGTCTATCAATCGTCTCTTTTTTATCATCCTCTTCCTGCTCAGCAACTTTATCGGTTTCTAAATCTTTTTGTGAAGGGATCGGCTCCTGTTCTATACCTGTTGTCTCTTCTTGCTCAATTATTTCATCTTTATCTTCATCATAATCCCTGCTTACTGTATCCTCCCACTTCTTAAAATCTACCACTATTACTTCATCTTCCTTATCGTCGACTCCTTCGTTTTCAATTTCTTCTTTCTCTTTGAGTTCGACTTCAACCTCTTCTTTTCCCATGCTCTCCTCATCATCAGGGACAATACTTTCAACCTCTATTATCTCTTGCTTTATTTCCTCGTCAGACTCCTTCTTATCTATTTCGTCTTTCTTCTCGATTGCAGGAGCATATTTTTCAGTCATTATTTTAATGACATCTTTTAGTTCTAGCTCTGTCTCATCCTCCAGCCCTTCGACTACATCGAATTTTTTAAGCACATCGGAATAACCTTTATCTTCCAGGAATGTGCGTATAAATAAGAAAGGCACACTGCTGCTGAGATTTACATCAGCGGGATCTTTCTCTACCATTCTGAATATCTGTATAAAGAAATTTTTTACCTTTACACCGGATATGTTAGTCATGAGCTTCTCATGAAGCTTATCGTTCGCTTCATCAATAAACCTGATCACCTTCTCTTTAGTTATCACTACAAGAGAGTTCTCTTCAATGTAGTTTATAATAAAATCGATATAAAATCTGTAAAATGTAAATATCCCGGTCCGGTTCATAATCACTTCTGTCTGTTGAGAGTCATACTTGCTGAACAAATAACTCAGCAATGTCCACTTGGGCCTTATGGTATAATTTATGTTTAACTTGACAGATTTGGTGAGTAATTCGGAAAATTCCGTACCGGTAAGCTTGCTCTCCATCCTCTCCTGGATGTAACGCTTAACTAAGGGCGATAATTTGGATTTCTTTATGTCGGATTTGGAAATGTCATCCTCTTTATCGATCTTAGTTCGCTCAATTTTGATCTTTGATTCGACAAATTTTTCTAGCATTACGGGTATTGGAAATATTTCGCGGAAGTATAACCACCGCGTTTAGGTAAAATCTTTTTGTTTACAGCTATAATCCCTGCGAGGTAATCTTCTTCTTTAGCTGGGAAATATGCCATGTTATGTTTATATCCTTTGGACAGGTCTCTATACAATTGAATATCGTATGGCATCTCCATATTCCATCGGGTGTATCGAGTATGTCCAGCCGCTCCTCAGCACCTTCATCTCTTGTATCAAAAACGAATCTGTATGCCTTAAGTATTGCTGCCGGCCCGATATAGTTTTCGTTTGTCCACGTAGAAGGACAGCTGGTTGTACAGCATGCGCAGAGTATGCACTTTGCCGACTCGAACAGCTTCTCAGCATCTTCATTCGACTGAAGTCTCTCACTATCCGGAGGAGGCGGTGAATTGTTTATAAGGTATGGCTTAACAACCTGGTACTTCGCAAAAAAGTCCGACATATCCACAACAAGATCTTTGATGATCGGAAGAGAGGGCAGCGGCTCGACCACTATCGGCTTTCTCAGGTTCATATCCTTAAGAAGGAGTGAACAAGCAAGCCGGTTCTTGCCGTTTACTTTCATTCCGTCGCTGCCGCAGATTCCGTGTGCGCAGGAGCGCCTGAATGTAAGAGACCCGTCGAAATGCCACTTTATCTCATGCAATACATCCAGCAGTCTCATGTTCTCATTTACATCTTTCAAATGAAAATCCTGGAAATACGGTTTGTCATCCTTTTCCGGGTTGTACCTCTGTATCTTGAGTGTTATATCCATGTGAAAAAATTTTTATTTCAGGTTGTGTGTTTCCCTTAAAAAATTCTTAAACTTCTCTTTATTTGAACATTTATAATATTCATCAATCAGCTCATATCCTTTGTCAGCTTCATTTATCGAGGCATAATCGAACACGATCGCCGCAAGGAAGCTTTGCACTTCCCCTGCCTCCGATCCCCAGTATTCATCCTCTTTCTCAGGACAGTTATAATCCGGATATGACTGCACCATTTCTTTTTTAAACTCCACTATCTCCGCGTAAATTTCTTTCTTGAAATCCTCGTTAACCATTTGCACACTTCCGTCTTTATAACCATATATCAGCATCGGGAATACGCTCCCCGCGAATGAAGTAAACTCATACGCGAATCCGACATACCCGCCCACCAACTCAGTCTTCCCGTCACCATTCAGGTCTTTTGCTTCATAATAACTATCACCCCAGAAAATGCTGTCCGTAATACTGAATCCGCCATCGCTAAAGTTACCTATATACATTATAAAACAGCAATGTGCTCCGCCTGTGTACTGCAGTATCAGTGCGCTTTTCTCACCGTTCCCTTTCAGGTCCTCGAAAGAGATGGATTCAATTCGAAGATCCTCATCCAGAGTATATACCGTCTTCCCGTCTTTGTAAACGTTTAAAACCGATATGCCAAAGCCATCCGTTAAACTGTTTACTGTAACAAATTCATATCCGTTATATGTATCCCTAATAGTATCAGCCTGGGCCGAAGCAGTATTGTAAATAAAAAGAACAATTAATAAAGCTGTTAACAATCTTAACATTAATACTTCCTCTCCATCGGCTGGTATCTCGTAACTGTCACCGGTTTATATTCTATTCTTACTCCGCCGCCGGGGTTCTGATATACAAATGTATGTTTCATCCAGTCCCGGTCGTTCCTTTCAGGGTAATCTTCTCTCGAATGAGCACCCCTGCTCTCAGTCCTGTTCAACGCGCTGTAAACCGTCGCTTCAGCCGTATCGAGCAGGTTGCCAAGCTCGATTGCTTCTACCAGGTCAGTATTGAATACCTTTCCTTTATCCTGTACCTGTATATCCTTATACCTTTCTTTCAGCTCACCTATTTTTCCTGCCGCGCTCTCGAGTGATTCCTTCGTCCTGAATACACCGCAGTCTCTCATCATAATATTCTGCATTTCGGTTCTTATATCGGCAATGTTCTCCTTCCCGTTCTTACTGAGCATTTCCTCTACAAGCTTTCTGGAATAGTCCGCGTCGGTTTCACTCACACCGGAATAATCGGCATTCTTCAAATATTCGGCTACTGCCTTACCGCCTCTTCGACCGAATACAACCAGATCGAGAAGCGAATTTGTACCGAGCCTGTTAGCGCCGTGAACTGACACACACGCGCACTCTCCTGCTGCATAAAATCCCTGCACGATATTACCCATCTCACTCATTAATACCCTGCAATCAACGTCCGTAGGAATACCGCCCATCTCATAGTGAGCAGTAGGCTGGATAGGTATCGGTTCTTCGGTCGGCTCAACTCCGAGATATGTCCTGGCAAAACCGGTGATCTCAGGCAGTTTACCGTCTATCACTTCCCTGCCCAGATGAGACACATCAAGGTGAACATATTCCGTACCGTCACTTCCCATTATCCCTTTACCATCTCTTATCTCGGTGATAATAGCTCTCGATACCATATCCCTCGGAGCAAGATCCTTTACTGTGGGAGCGTAACGCTCCATGAATCTTTCACCTTCCTTATTCTTTAATATACCGCCTTCACCTCTGGCAGCTTCACTAACTAATATACCCAGCCTCCATAGCCCTGTCGGGTGAAACTGGTAAAACTCCATATCTTCCAGAGGCAATCCCTTCTTATACACAAGCGCCATACCGTCACCGGTACCCATATGTGCATTAGACGTTATCCTGAACATCCTGCCGCTGCCACCGGTCGCGAATAATACCGCCTTCGCGTGGAATATCGTTATCTCGCTTGTCGCAATATCCATCGCTACAACACCCTTGCACTTTCCGTTCTCTATCAAAAGATCCGTCACGAAATACTCCGAGAAGAAATTGACCTGGTTCTTTATGCAGTTCTCATATAGTGTTTGTAGCATCACGTGCCCTGTTCTGTCTGCCGAGTAACACGCCCTTTTAACAGCTACTCTCTTCCCTGTCGGGTCGTTCGGATCGACCGGTCTTGTATGACCGCCGAAATTCCTCTGAGCGATCTTTCCTTCGGCGTTTCTTGAGAATGGCATTCCCATATGCTCCAGTTCCATAATTGCTCTTATCGCGTCCTTGCACATCACCTCGATACAATCCTGGTCCCCAAGATAATCACTTCCTTTTACTGTATCGAAAGCGTGGTTCTCCCAGGAGTCATCCTCCATATTCGATAGCGCCGCGCAAACTCCGCCCTGCGCCGTACCCGTGTGCGACCTTGGCGGGAAAACTTTCGATATTACTGCGCAGGAATACTCTTTCGGTATTTCCACCGCGGCTCTAAGGCCTGCGCCACCTGCGCCTACTATTACTACATCGTAATTTTTTATCATTACTTTATAAAGTTAAGAATATTATTCGTCCATTTCTTTGATTGCCTTGTAAAGTTTAAGCTTCTTCCCATTCTCATCCTGCGAATAAGTATATATTGACTTCATTTCCATATATGACAGTATCGCGTCGAGTTTTCTGCCCTCTCTAACCGCTATCATCCCAAGATAATAATGCAAATCGAGGTTATAAGCTGAGCTCCCGTATGAAGTCAGATATTTTTCATTCGCTTCTTCCAGTATCTGCTTTGCTTTGGAATAATCTTTCCTGTCGTAATAGATCTCCCCCAGTTTCGCGTATGCCTGTGTATAGTTAGAGTCATACTTGATAGCCATGTTGAGATTCTTTATGGAAGACTTCTTGTCGTTCATTTTGTCATACAGGTCGCCAATCTGGTAATATATAAAGGCATCGTTCGTATCCTGCTCAAGCATTTTATGATAAAATGTCAGCGCCTTAGCATAATCCTTGCTCGATGAGTAAGCATCTGCAAGCGATGAAGACAGCGTATTTAATAAACTGTCCGACGTGAAATTTTCTCTTATCGTTTTGTAAAGCTCCTCCGCTTCAATGAAGTGGTCCGTGAAAACATACATATCCATTAAGTCCTGGTATACGTAAAAAGAATCCGGCCGCATTTCGATGCACTTGTCATAATAGTTCTGCGCCTTCACGAAATTATTCTGATTAATAGAGTCCTGCTTTATGGCAAATGTATCCATAACAGTCATCGTATCCACCCACTTTGAATAATACCAGTTATATGACAGCTTGCCCTTATAGCTCGATCCCAGCTTATAATTGGTTTTAAAGAGGTTATCCTCCAGTTTTAATCTCGCTTCTTCATCATTCTCCAGCTGGGCAAAATCCACTGAACTCTCCAGCTTCTTCAACGCATTTATTGAAGATGCAAAGTTCAGGTTTCCATAGAACCCATATGAATAGGTAGTTATACCGATCACCTCGCCCTTCGCATTAAAAAGCGCGCCGCCGCTGTTGCCGGGTGAAATCGCAGCCGTTATCTGTATAACTTTATCGAACACCTTCTCGATTGGCATGTACGTATATGGGTCGTTGAATGTCACCTTCTCTTCTTCGCGTATCGCAGCAACTATACCTTCCGATATAGTATACTCAAACCCAAGAGGACTGCCAATGGCGAATATGTTTTGACCCACTACCACATTATCTGAATTCCCCATCTTTACCACCGGGAATTTCCTCTCCTCGGGATTTCTCAATCTCAACAATGCTATATCATTATTCTCATCTACTAGCAATAGATCGGCATCATAAAACACACCTTCACTTGTCTTTACAAGTATGCTGTCAATTGACTCGACCACATGATAATTTGTCGCCACAATACCTTCGTCGCTTATTAAAAATCCGCTTCCGTTAAGGATCGTCGTATCACTGCTGTATGAATAAGTATAGTATGAAAAATAATCATTTGTGTGAAACCAGATGGAAACAAGCGCAGGCTTGTTCTTTTCGATAATCTGCTCCGCGTTCATCGGATCATCTGTCAACACCTTTTTGTCGCCGTTCTGCGCGTAAACTCCAATGCTGTTAAGAACGAATACAAAACCAAGTACTGCTAAAGTTATTACTCTCAAATATCGTAGCTTTTAAATTTTTCCTTATTGTTGATTATTTACCCTTCCACTCGGGTTTACGCTTCTCTACAAATGCTTTCATTCCTTCGAACTTATCATCGGTCGCAAACAGCAAATAAAAATTCTTTCTCTCAAATTCCAATCCGCCTTCTATCGTCGTATCGAATGACTTCAGCACAGCTTCCTTTGCGAGCTGCACCGCAACAGTCGGCTTCGATGAGATGTTCTTTGCGAGCTCAAGCGCTTCATCCAGGTAAACTTCATCCGGTACCACCCTTGTAACAAGTCCCGCGCTGTACATCTCATTTGCTGTCATCATCTTACCTGTCAAAATCATCTCCATTGCCTTTGCTTTGCCGATTGCTTTGGTTAACCGCTGCGTTCCGCCGGCACCCGGTATAACAGCCAGGTTTATTTCCGGCTGACCAAACTTAGCTCCTTCGCCCGCAATTATCATGTCACAGGTCATCGCAAGTTCACATCCACCACCAAGCGCAAATCCGCTGACTGCAGCTACTATAGGTTTCTTGATCTTTCTTATCCTGTCCCATCGGGCGAACTGGTCTCTCAAAAGCATCTCGATCGCCGTTGCTTCTGCCATTTCCTTAATGTCAGCTCCGGCTGCAAATGCCTTCTGGTTGCCCGTAAGCACCATGCACCCGATATTATTATCCGTATCGAATGCCTCCAGTGCGGAAACCACTTCCTTCATTAGATCTATATTCAGGGCATTTAAAACTTCAGGACGGTTTAGTTCGATCAGACCCACTTTTAAAGCGCTCCCGTTATCGACTTCGGATACCTTTATAAGTGAGTAAGTACCTGTATTTTAGCTCATTAAAATCTGTGGAAATTAAGTTATATCAAAATTTAACCTTATTGCATTTTAAATATAATGAAATAGAGGGGAAATTGACTATTTAAACTCCTTTAAAATTCGGGGTTTCTACTTGATAAGTAGTAGACAACGCAGTTGTCTCAGATTGCCATTATGAAAATCGGCGTTTAAAATTTCACGGCTTCAAACGTCCGCGATGTAATCGC
>CALGOI010000279.1 GCA_937959065.1 uncultured Ignavibacteriota bacterium
TCTGTTCCTATGTTCGTATCAACCCATTTTACCAGCGCACCCTGGACGGGAACCCTGTCTTCATTTTCATATACTCTGACCTTTCCTTTTATTGTCTCCTGGGAATATCCATCAGGCATCATCACAGCTGATAAAACTGCCGCCGTGAACATTACTATTATATATTTCATAATATTCCTCCTTCAGTTTTGTTTTCCTTAGAATAAATTTCACTATATTAAAACTCCTTCCCAAGAACCTGCTTGGGAAGGCTGTAATGAAACTTATTCCTCAGAGGAATATTTACTTAAATACTTATCAGGATTGTTTAAAAATTCTTTATCACATCCTTCACAGCAGAAATAATACTTTGTTCCTTCATAAACCAAGGATACTTCTTTTACTGCTGCACCGCCTTCTGTAGGGCATAATATCGTTTCAGTCACATAATCCATCGGCTCCTGCCTGAATTCTGCTACACATCCCTTACAACAAAATTTATATTCTTTTCCCATGTAAGAAAATGTAGCAGGGTTTTCACCAAGCATCTCACCGCTTACAGGGCATTTGTCATCTGTTAATGCAGTTTCATCGCTCATTCCGGAGCTCATCTTCATCGGCTCTTTCTTGAATTCTGTCATTGTATGGCACTCTGTACCGTCACAGCTTCCGCTGCAGCTGCTGCTGCTCTCGCATGATTCACAAATACATGCACTGCTGTTTTTAGGATCATCATTGTAGTTTCCATATGAATAATTGTATAACCCTATTACGGCTATGCCGACTATTAATGATAAAAATAGGTTTTTCATTTTTTTATAATTATAATGTTTAGAAATAATTCTTTAAAAATACATCACGCTGAAGCCTCGCTTCAACAATTAATAAATAAATGCTTGCTCGAATTATCTCTAAATCCTGAAGTTTGAAACTAATATGATGATTTCACGCCCCTGGGGAACTGTCTCACCCTCTGGTGAAATCTTTGTCGATATGACAATCTGGCTCGGTACGGGCAGCATTCCGATAACCTCACCTGATTGTGGTGTTAAGTTGTTTGATACGGTATTCTGAGTTACAGGAATGTATGTCTTTTTATCTGATTCACTTTGGGTGATTGAACAACAACAATTGTGAGGATTTACTATATACAGTGTACTCTCCGCGGTGATCTGTCTAAGATAGTTACCTTCTGGAGTCTCACATACATTTTTATGTTCCTCCTCTTCCATTACACAGCAGCAATCACCACCGTCCATCTCCATTGTATCCATTTTCATACTGCACATTAATTGTGTATATGCCAAGGACACATTCGATAATGCCACCGAAAATGCCAACACAAAAGCTATTAAACCTACATAATTCCTGTATTTTCGTAAAAATACCGTCATATACAAAATTACTACTTTAAATTGGGTATTACAATGACATAAGTCACATAACCCCTAAACCCTTCAAATATCACTAATAGTTCCGCAATTTTCATCATTTTTAGAATTGAATTAAATCAAAGTATTTACAATATTGTACCCTTGCAGTAATTAGTAGGACAGGTAGCTCAGTTGGTAGAGCAACGGCCTGAAAAGCCGTGTGTCGCCGGTTCGATTCCGGCCCTGCCCACAAAACCCTGGAAAATGGGATAGAAAGCCCGTTTGCGAAATGCTTACGGGCTTTACAAAGTCAATGATACTGTAATTTACAGTATTGAATATCTGTAAAATGTAGTACTGATAGGAGTTTTGAAACCAATTAACCAATCAATTAACCACTAAGGAGGGTTATATAATGGCAAGCTTACATAAACGATCGGAATCCGGATACTGGTACATCCATTTTAAAGATCATAGAGGCAAGCCGGCAAAAGTTTCTACCGGTGAGAAATTAAGATCTAAAGCGGATCAGGTTTTTGATGAATGGAAAAAAGGTAGAAATAAAACAGCTTCCGGAAATGTCTTTCTATCGGAGATGATCCCTATAGTTCTGAAGTACGTCAAACAGAATCTTCCCAGATCATATAACATTTATGAAGAGATCTTAAATCAATTCATGGATCTGATAGGAGATAAACAAGTAAAGTTAATTAGCGTTGTCGATATCGAAGAATATAAAGAGCTGAGAGGAAAAATGAGATCTCAGAAATATAAGAATAAGCTCATCTCACCAATCACAATAAATAAAGAGGTCCGTACTATAAAAGCTGCCTTCAATAAAGCATTTTTAAAATGTAAAGTGATCCCGAGTTTTAACCTGGCTGAAGCCGAACAGATCAAGGTACCTAAAAAAAGAGATATCAGAATTTTTGATGAATCTACTTTAGATCTGATATCAGGAAACATCAAGACGGAATCCACTCTAAAAGCTTTCATTATTTCCAGATATACCGGTATGCGCTTGAATGAAATTATAAATCTCCAGGTAATGGACCTTCAAGACGGTTTTATTCACGTCCGGAATAAACCTGATATCGGATTTTATATTAAAAATGATGAAGAAAGAAAAATACCGATTGCGGATAAATTACAGATCTATCTTGATGAATGGTTAGGGCAGCTCACAGCTCCGGAAAGATTCCTGATCTGTAAAGAAGATGGTACCAGGTTTACAAAAGGATATATTTCAAGGAATTTTACTAAATGGATATCTCAGCTGGATATCGACGGGCATTTTCATATACTGCGGCATACCTGGATAACTGAATTAGGCCGTAAAGGAGTAGATTCCGAAACGATTAGATCACTGGCCGGGCACTCTAGCATTAAAACAACTAATCTTTACATGCACAGCGATAATGAAATTAAGAGAAAAGCTGTAAACAAAATTTAGTTTTATCAGAGATTGTTATCTTCCATCAGTTTTAAATACAAATTCCACAAATCTGTATTCTCCTCTATTATCCCATAGATTGGATCACTACCACCAATTGTTAGTTCTAAGTATTTATTACCAGGATCTTCTTTTTTGCTCACAATATCAGCCCAAAATCCTGTATGTTTTTGTTTTCCATCATTCCTTATTTTACTTAGAATGTCTGAATCATCCATTTTTAGTTTATTTTTAAAGATTTATTGAAAGTGATTTAATTTTACATTATAACTTAAAAAGAGTATATTAGACAAGCAACTTTTAAATAAATTAGTTGTTTTATGTTAAGCATACGGATTAGAATTATTGAGATTTATAGTGTAAATGATAAGATAATATTTTTATGATTAATTCATCCCAAAAATCTTCATTCCAATTCTTCTTTATTTTTAAAAAAATCTCAATAAATGCAATTTTGTTAATTTTTTAAAGATTTTTATTTCTTGTTATTTGATATATATACTTGAAATTTAAATTTGAATTATAAATATTGATGTCACTTTTCAAACTGACAAATCAATATTGTTAATTATTGGATAGCAATTTTAAAAAAAAATCTGAATCCAATTTAATAGCTGCAAATCATCTTAAAGGTACTCAAATAAAATGTTATTCAGCTGCCGTTCATTGTAGTTATTATTCTGTTGTTCAAGCAATTTTACATATTCTAATTCATCTTAAGCATAGAACAATGGAAAGTTTAACAACTGAATCTAATAAACTGAACCAAGGATTTCACGAAACTATTTCTAAGAATATTCGAAAAGAGTATAGTGAAACAGTTAACAAAGAAAAAGCTAGTGCATTTTTTATTTCTGTAAGTGAGTTAAAAGGTGCCCGTGCAAATGCTGATTACGAAGATATTGATTTTAACCCTACAGACGCAAACTTAGTATTTGGCAGAGCACAAAATTTAATTAAAGAATTAAAGGAAGTATTTAAATACTAATTATGGAAAAAGAAACATTAAATTTTCTTGACAAACAATTACATGATTTATCTAATAAATTTAAAGATGCTATTTTTAAGATAGAGTATAATAATAGAGCTGAGGTATACTTTGTAGAAGTGTTTCCTGATTCATTATTATCAGATGAGAATTTTGTACAAGAAATATTAAGAATAACCACTGAATTTTTAGATGATGAATATAAAGGGATGCTTAGTTTTGTAAATAGTGAAAGTCTTTACAAAATCAAGGAACCTATTAAAACTATTAAGTATGAAAATCTGATTATTTGTCATTCTGAAAAGATAAAGTATGTTGAAAAGGAAATCATGGAAACAGGATTTTTTGTAAAATCAATTGATGAGGAGTTAAATATGTATAATGACCCAGTCTCATTTATTAAAGATTCTTATAAAGATAATGCTATTGCCGCGTAATGGAATCAGAAAACGAAGGTATTAAAATTATAAATATTTTTTTAAGTAAATTGTCTTTTACAAGAAACACTGATAATGTTGTTGTAAATAGCTCAGAGACAATGGATTTCGATATAAAGGTAAGAGACGAAGAAAAAGGAGATCTGCTATTTATTTATTTAAATGTTGTTGCAAAATCTTCTAAAGAGAGCGAAATACAATTTAAATGCGAGGTTGAATATACAGGGCACTATCAAATTATTGGAGAAGATAAGCCTCATTATTATCAGGATTTTATTGATATAAGTGCACCGGCAATGATTTATCCATATGTTAGAGAAGAAATTGCACTAATTACTTTAAAATCCATTGGTAGATCATTAATGTTAAAACCATTCAATTTTATTTCTTTTGCTAATCAAGTTAAAGAGAAGAAAGAGAAATACAGTGTTTCTCCTAAAAAATAACATCATAAGGCATAGGATGTTGTTTTTTTAAGTCCCTTTTAATCCCATCCATCACAATTTTAGTTAAATAAGTACAGCAAAAAAATAATTTTTATAATTAGGTGAATTAGTTTTCTAAGCTTTTTCTTCTTAATTACTATTATTATCATAAATTGTGATTTTTGGAATTTTAAAAAAATTCCTACACCTTATGATTAAAGAACTCTACAACTTAAATTTAAATAGTTTTTTACCAATTAACAAATATTAGGATAAAAAAACTTCCGGGACTGACAACCCGAGAGCCTCTACTGTGGAAATGAAAAATGAAATCTAGAAAACTAGCTTAGCGTCCTTCATTCGATCCATCATAAAACGAATGGATCTATAAAAACCGTTTGATTGCTCATTAATGATTTCCTGGCATATACCGGCAAACCTCATTACTTCAGCTGAATAATCGTGATTGAAAGTATATCTATCAGGATCAGCTCCATGGGAAAGCGCTTTATGTACGTTACCCTGGCCGCAATTGTAAGCAGCAAAGACTGAGCGTCTAAACTTTTCTATAGATAGCTTTTTATTCCATCCTCTATTCTTTAAATATGCTCGCTTTTCTTCCAGGACCTTAATACACATCGCGGAAGATAACATCAAGCTTTGCCAATGTCCTGCATTGATCCACTCCGGAAACGATCCTATATCGATCTGGAACGGACTGAATCCATGGTACCTGCCATTTCTATAATCACCTTTTGCATTTGTAAGAATATGTTTAATGTCCTTACCTTCCTTAAGCTCCCTGGCAACTTTATGGCCGTACTCCCTCATCACAAGCCCCACAATTTCAGATAACTTGTAAGGAGTACCTTTAATAACGGGTTCAATATATTCCCGCAATGCGTCGAGTAATATTTTTATTATTTGTTGATCCGTCATATTGTAGTTACCTCACAGTTTGAATAATCAATTTTAAGATCATCACATATCTCCATCAATGTATCACAACTGATAAGGATCAATGCAGCATAATCTCTTATTGAAGCTTTGTCGAGTACCGGTTTATAATACCACATATAACGATCATCAGTTTTATTTACCTGAGGTACTGTTATGCAGCCAAGAGAGGAATTAGAATAAACATCGTGAAAATTAAAGCCACGTCCTTTTTCCCAGCTCGTTTCATTTGCTTTGTAGCCTGGCATTATCTTACCTTTTCCATCAGTCCTTAATATCGGAGTAGGTCCGTCTCCTCTTTGACAAATGGCAGTCCTGGAAAGATATTCTGTAATGAGCTTACCATTACCCGGGCCGTTCTCGTGGTATTCAAAATTCCTATGCTGATAATTGTGAGCTCGCTTTTCGTGAGATCCGATAAGCATACAAGATCTTAAATGACCGCGCCCCATCTTATCTGTTACCGGTTCACAGTTAACTTTGAAAGACTTCCTGAAGAAAACATCATCTATTCCCGGGATCGGAATAGCTTTATTGTCGGTAGG
>CALGOI010000280.1 GCA_937959065.1 uncultured Ignavibacteriota bacterium
TGGAGTGAACTCCGGTGAATTCATGTCTATCTATATAAACGTTGCCGCAGCTGCTATTCGTGGTGAAGGTGAAGTTGTTTACAAACCATTCTGGTACATCAAAGCTCACATCGAGATACTTGAGAGAAAAGCATCCGGAAATTTTTTGAAAAATCTTTTCGGAGGAAGCGGAGAGAACGCATCCGGTGATATAATTTTTTATATACCGGCATTTTACTGCTCTCTCGATTCAATGAAGAACCTTGCAACGCAGTTCACCGTGCGTAATCCTGTCGCATCTCCCCAGAAATACAACACGAAACTTGTCGGTTTTGCATACGGAAAAGAGGACGCGAAAAAATTAGCGGAATTTATCCTTATCTCTATGGAAGCAGAAAAGAGCGATACTATGAAGTCATTCAAATACAAAATCGACTTTAACGAAATGGAAATACTCGGCATACCTTTTTACAAAAAAGCCGATGGAAGTTATTCTGATGCTATCCTCGGACTTGCAGTCTAAGATCCATTCTCAAATTTGCCCCACAAGCTAAAATTACCTCCTTTTGAATTACATTCGTTTGGTAAATTTCATTATCTTTGTAAATAATTTTAAATCATTTAGCTTTTTTTGAAAAAAAAGTTTAGAAATACATTACTTATTACCTTCCTTTCCTCTATTGGATTGGTAATTACTTTTTCTTTGTTCACCTATAATAATATCCGGGAATTGATACAGGACCAGGAAATGGTTGCTCATACAAATCATATTCTCTTTAGCATGGAAAAAATTATTTCCGAAGTAAGGGATGTTGAAAACCTGCAAAGAGCTTATCTTTTAAGCGCTAATGAAGAATTCTTGACAAAATATTGGGGCGGAAGAGAAAGAACACAAAATAGGTTTGACGAAGTTAGAAGAATGATGGAAAATAATGTTTCGCAGCAAATGAGACTGGATTCACTAAATGATATGCTTAATAAAAGATTTGATCTCCTTGACGAAAGAACACGTTTGGGCATTGTACCGGTATCTGACACAAGAGGTATTAAGTTGGTGATTGAAGGTATGAAAGAAATGAACAAGATTTCAGATTTAGTTGATAGACTTAAAAAACACGAACAGGATCTTTTAACATATAGAAGCAATAAAGCTATTGATGCATCTAATAATGCCTTTATTATCATTGCTGTGCTTACGGTGGTGACTATTATTATAATTGTTACATCATTTGCATTTACTCTTAATGAGTTCCAGAGAAGGTCTATTTATGAAAAAAGATTAAGCGAAAGTGTTGATAATCTTAAGCAGACAAATGAAAACCTGGAACAGTTTGCATATGTTGCTTCGCACGATCTGCAGGAACCTCTGAGGAAAATTCGTGCTTTTGGCGATTTATTGAAAGCCGATTTTGCTGACACATTACCCGCACAAGCTTCAGATTATATTAATAGAATGCATAACGCAGCTGAGAGAATGCAGATTCTTATAAATGACCTTCTTAATTTTTCCCGGGCGTCTCGAAATGTGGGGGAGTATGAAACCATAGTTATGCGGGAAAAGATTATGAATGTTTTAGACGACCTTGAAATAACCATTAAGGAAAGTAATGCAATAATTGACCTGGATTTGTCAAGTGAATACTCCGTTTATGGTAATAGACCTCAACTGGCACGTCTTTTTCAGAATTTGATCAGTAATGCAATTAAATTTCAGAAAAAAGATTCTGCCCCGAAGATCAATATTATTGGAAAACATTATGATCCGAATAAAAATGTTTATGGATTTAACCTTGATAAATACAAAGAATACGTTGAAATAGATATAATCGATAACGGCATTGGATTTGATGAGCAGTATAAAGACAAAATATTTACGATATTTCAGAGACTACACGGAAGGATGGATTTTAAAGGTACCGGCATTGGACTAGCTTTATGTAAAAAAATAGTTGAAAATCATAATGGATTTATTACGGTGAAAAGTAAACAGAACCAAGGATCCACTTTTACAGTTATTTTGCCAATTAAAAAAATATAAATGACACCCAGAAACAAAAAATTGAGTCCGATTATAATCCTTATGGCTGATGATGATGAGGACGATAGGATGATGACTGAACAAGCAATGCGCAAGAATCATCTTGCAAATGAAATCAGATTTGTGGTAGATGGTGAGGATTTACTCAATTACTTAAATCGCAAAGGTAAATACAACTCAGAAAACGCACCAACCCCCGACCTTATTCTGCTCGATCTAAACATGCCAAAAAAGAGTGGTTTAGAAGCCCTAAAAGAAGTCAAGAATGATAAGAATTTGAAGTGGATACCGGTGATTATTTTAACAACTTCTTCTGCTGAAGAAGATATCATTAAATCTTATAACCTGGGCGTTAATTCCTTTATTACTAAACCTGTCACTTTTGACGGGTTGGTTAAAGTGGTAAAAGAAATTGATAACTATTGGTTCGAAGTTGTAAAATTACCCGGTACTAACAATGGATAAAGAAGTTATAAATATCCTTCTTGTTGAGGATGATGAGGATGATTATATCCTAACACGAAGCTACCTGATGGATAACGAACGGTTTGATTTTAGGATAGACTGGGAGCATGACTATGATAAAGGACTCAAAAGTGTAAAAGAAAACGTTCACGATATTTATCTTGTAGATTATCGCCTTGGTTCTAAATCAGGAATTAATCTTTTGAAAAAAGCCCGTGAAGAGGGAATCAATAAACCAATTATCATGCTAACTGGGCAGGATAGCTACCAGACAGATATTGATTCAATGGCATCCGGTGCATCAGATTACCTGGTAAAAGGCGAGATAAATAGTTCGCTTCTTGAAAGAGCTATCAGGTATAATCTTGAGCAATATAATTACATTTTGACACTCAAAGAACAGGAAGTGAAATACCGTGTGCTTTTTGAAGAATCGCTGGATGCGGTTTTCATTGCAAACGATAATCTCGAAATCCTTGATTCAAACTTTGCTTTCAGGAAACTGCTAGGGGTATTTCATGATTCAGAAGAAAAGCTGGAATTAGCGGGTATATTCAAAAATGATGAATGTTTTAAGAGTTTTAAGGATGAATTTGATGAACATTCCTATATCATTAACCGGGAGATCAATCTTAAAGATGCCGAAGGAAATGATAAAACATGCTTAATTTCAATAAATAAAACCGTATCCC
>CALGOI010000281.1 GCA_937959065.1 uncultured Ignavibacteriota bacterium
TTGTAAGATCATCATGTGTCGGTCCCAGACCTCCGGTAATAATAGTCACGTCGTAATTTTCAGTTGAATCTTTTAATTCATTGAGGAGGGGCTGTTCTTCATCACCAATAGTTATCATTTTGTCAACAGGAATACCAACTTCGTATAGATTACTACCAATAAACGAAGCGTTTGAGTTTACTATCTGTCCAATGAGTATCTCATCCCCTATTGCAATTACTTTCGATTTCAAATTTTACCATCCAATCCGATAGAAATAGCCGATAATATTAATAAATGAATAATTAGAAATGTAACAATTCCTGCATAGAGTCCCGCTATAATGTCATCGATCATAATTCCCCAGCCGTTATTCATTCTATCAAAGTATTTTGACGGCCAGATCTTTATGATATCAAAAAATCTAAATGTAAGAAATGCTACACCAAGAGTAATAATCTGTAATTGTAAATCAACAAATGCCATTACATGAGTAACAAACAACATTGTTACCCATACCCCCACCACTTCATCTATGACTACGACCGACGGATCATGTCCGAATCTTTTGATCATTTGCTCTGAAGTAAATACCCCCATTAGGAAACAAATTACTATCGCCGGAATTAATATTTCATAAGCACTAAAAATTGGTATAAAGAAAAAGAGAAGACCGAATAATGTCCCGAAAGTACCGCTAGCGACCGGGATGTGTCCAACCCACAATGCTGACGAAAAAGCTTCGCTAAAAAAATTAACTTTGTAATCAGGATTTACGATCTGTTTGCGTTTAATAATCGCCATCTACTTTCTCAGCTTTTTTCTTTTCGAAAAAGTATGAAATACCGGTATATAAAGTGAGAAGTGTAATAAACAGCATAATGTAATAATTAAGGTCTGAATAAAGGAATGTCACAAGGTCGTTTGAGAGATCGACATCCATCTGCAGCGCGGCAAATAGAAGTATCGCGAGTACAAAGAAAATATACGTCATCTGGAAAAATGTTTTGGCTTTAGCAGGTATGGAAGTCTTCATTGTAAAACCCTTTGCTTCATGGTACGACCTTAAAACAGTGATAAATATATCGCGGGTTACTATCACAATTACCATCCATAGCGGCATTATTCCCTTCAGATAGAAGAGAACGAAAGCGAACGAAGTCAATACTTTATCAGCGAATGGGTCGAGAAAAATACCCCACCTGGTGACCTGCCCGAATCTTCGTGCGTGCCACCCGTCATACCAATCGGTCAACGATGCGATAACAAATACGCAAAACCCTATTGTCATCGTGGTACTATCCGTCGACAAAAATAGAAATAAGAATACCGGTGAAAGTATTATTCTTAAAATCGAAAGTTGATTAGGTAAGCTCAACCCTTTAAAAAATTTATTATTCCTTTTACGGTTAGACTTTTTCTATTATTGAAGCCATTCCCTGACCGACACCGATACACATAGTAGCAAGTCCCCTTTTCTTGTTCTGCTTTTCCATCTCGTTAAGCAGAGTAATAATGATCCTGGCCCCGCTGCTTCCGAGAGGATGACCTAAAGCAATCGCACCTCCGTTCACATTAATAACATCCTGATTTAATCCCAGCTCATCGATGCATGCCAGGCTCTGCGCCGCGAACGCTTCATTCAATTCGATAAGATCTATATCATCTATTTTCAGCCCGGCTCTTTCCAGTGCTTTTTTTGTCGCAGGAACAGGTCCGATGCCCATACAAGAAGGATCAACTCCGGCTACAGCAGCTGAAACAAATTTTGCTCGTGGTTTGAGATTATGCTTCTTTACAAAATCTTCCGAAGCGATCACCATCATGCTTGCTCCGTCGTTTATCCCGCTTGAATTCCCTGCTGTGACAGTTCCGTTTTCCCTGAACGCCGGTCTGAGTTTTTGCAGAGCTTCTATTGTCGTATCCGGCCGCGGAAATTCATCCTGATCAAAAACGAAAGTTTCTTTCTTTTTCTTGATTTCTATTCCAACTATCTCATTTTTGAATTTCCCGGCTTCAATAGAATCTTTTGCCTTCATTTGCGAGTTATAAGCAAATTCATCCTGTCTCTCTCTGGAGATATTGTACTTTTCCGCGACATTTTCGGCTGTTTCGCCCATAGAATATGGGTAAAACATCTTAGCAAGTTTTGGATTTGTGAATCTCCAACCAATGGTAGTGTCATACATCTCTGCGACGCGTCCAAAGGGGGCAGAATTTTTAGCGAGGACGAAGGGAGCCCGTGTCATAGATTCCACACCGCCAACCAGGTAGCAATCCCCATCGCCGGTACTTATCGCTCTGGCACCGTCAACAAACGCCTGCATACCTGAAGCACAAAGGCGGTTAACCGTGGCACCTCCTACGCTTATCGGCAGTTCAGCAAGCAGCACACACATCCTGGCGACGTTCCGGTTTTCCTCACCGGCTCCGTTCGCATTTCCTAGGATGACATCTTCGATCTCTTCTTTAGAGATATTATCAAAATTTCTTTTTACAATTTCTTTTATCAGGTGAGCCGCCATATCGTCCGGGCGTACTGATGATAGTGTACCGGAGAATTTTCCAATGGCTGTACGGATACCATCGATAATAAATACGTCTCTCATTATTTACAGTACTCCTTATATGCTTTGATGTAATCTTCCACGATCAATTTTCCGGCGAGGCTAAAGTCAGAGTTCAATCCTTCTTTATTTACATTTGTATCATAGTATTTCCATACTTCACAAAAATCTCTGTCCATTACTTCCTGTCCTTTAGCAAGAGCGTAAATCACGTTAGCTGTCAGACTGTTCGGTACTTCTTTTAAAGCAGCCTCAAGGTAAGGAAGACCTGCTTCGGGTTTGAAGTAGTCATCCATTATAGTCATATAACCAATAACGAGCTTTTGGTCTGATGAAAGATCTTTCATTGTAAAACTGCTTTTTCCTTCATATACCTGAGTGAGGTAAAGCTCGGTATTGTTTCTTCCGGATATGTCCCATCCCATAGCGTTAATGACGGCCATGCGAACGTCTATCGGGTTATTATCATTAGCAAGATAATCGGCTATTGTATTATCCATAACTTTCTTACCTGCGGCATAGGTTACAATGCCTCCATCATAGTATGCTTCGTGAAAAGGAGTTGATGTAATAGGTGAATCTGCTAAAGCACCGTTAACGAACACTATTGTTAATATTAGACTTAATATTATTTTCAAGGGTTTCATCATTTAATTTTAATTCACAAAATTCAAATTAGTTAATTCTATTTTCAAATTAAATCCATATAATCAGTGAAAAGTCAAAGGTCAAAAGTTAAAAGTCAAAAGTTAAAAGTTGAAAGTTGAAAGTGAGAACTTAAAAACAATGGTTTAGTATTTAAAAAACTGCCGGTAGAAATTCACAAAATAAGTGTATGTTTTTGAACCTAAAAATTCGAAAAAGGTAAAATCCGCCGTTATGATTTTTCAGTTATTTATAAAAATTTCGGTTAAAGTCCGGTTTGTGAGATTGTAAAAACATATATTACCCAACTGGTGGATTATTTTAATTTTTTTTTTTCATCCTGTTTAATACCTTTGGTAGATGATTTAGAGAATTATCGACTGCAATATAGCAACGGACTGAGTTTAAATCAAATGAAATGAGGTTATATACGTATATATCCCCGATTGTGGAATAAGTATGTAAAGTTTAAGAGGTTAAAAAGTTTCGAATTTTCCAATCTCTATCTCACTCCTGGTCAAAGCCATGCATTTTTGATCAATGTCTTCAAATTCGTTTTTATATTTTTCCTTAAATGCGAGCAGTTTCTCTTTGGATTCCCATTTATCGATCGTAATATATCTTCCTTCCTTTTCGGGATCTTTGTAAAATTCCGTTCCGACGTAACCGTCTTTCCCTGTGAACAGGTTCACCCAATCACCTTTCTTACCGTAAGTATGCTCAAATGCTTCCCTGTTTTCCTCACTAATGTCATATTCCCAAACGTATATATACATCTACCTGCTAGTCTTTTTTACGACGTTTAACTCGACCACGAGCGAACCATTTTGCGGACCGGTGATGTTGCCAATCTTAAACTCTCCAATAATTGTGTTGGTGCTCGTGTTGAGTTCGAAGCTTGCCGGGGTTTTGGATTTCATTATGTGGTATTCGATACCGG
>CALGOI010000282.1 GCA_937959065.1 uncultured Ignavibacteriota bacterium
TACTGTAAACTATACCTTTACCTCTACCGCCTGCGTGTATCTGTGATTTAACTACGAACTGGTCGATACCTTTATCTTTTAATTCGTTAATCGCAGAATCGTATTCATCTATGGTCTTGATGGAAACACCATCCTGGATAGGCACATTATATCTTTTTAGCAGCTGTTTTGCCTGGTACTCATGAATTTTCATTAAAAAGTATTTTGTTTATTTGATTAAATTATTTTTTCAATTCCAAAGAATCCATCGACATCTGTAATGAATCGAGTGATTGTCCCGTGCTTTTGAGTATGGAGTCGATTTGTTTATTAATCGAGTCCATGTTAGTGCTGTTCATTATTGAATCAATCTTTCTTTCACTTTCTTTTACCTGTTCATTGATCTCTTCATTAACTTTTTCTTCGATCTTATCGCTTAAAAAGCCACATCCAAAAACAACAAACAAAACAGCAATGGCAAGAATGAATTTAATATTGTTTTTCATGTCGGGATTATTTTATTCTTTTCTCAGAAACTACTTTTGCCTGTAAGAATAACAGCAGGTAATCCTGTCCGCCTGCTTTGGAATCGGTACCGCTCATATTGAATCCGCCGAAAGGCTGTCCGCCAACTAGAGCTCCTGTGCATTTTCTGTTAATGTATAGATTACCTACGAAGAACTCGTTATAAGCTCTTTCGATCTTCTTTTTGCTCTTAGTATAGACAGCGCCTGTCAGTCCAAACATCGTTCCATTAGCGATATTCAATGCGTCGTCATAATCCTTAGCTTTGATTACTGCGAGCACCGGTCCGAAGATCTCTTCCTGTGCAATGGTATCTGTCGGCTTAACGTCTTTAATGATCGTCGGCTCGACATAGAATCCGCCGTTAAGGTCGATAGGGTTGCCGCCAGCGATAAGCTTACCGCCCTCTTCCTGCGCTTTTCTGATATAATCGAGGGTTGAGTCTCTTGAACCCCCATTTACGAGAGGTCCCATAGCCGGATTCTCGACGGTATCTCCGACGGAGATAAAACTTGCTTTCTCCACGAGCGCATCGCAGAATTTATCATAAATGCTTTCGTCCACTATTACCCTGGAGCAAGCCGAACACTTCTGGCCCGTGAATCCGAAGGCAGATGCGATAACACCCTGCACTGCATCGTCAAAATTATGAAGGTCTTTGTCGATAATGATAGCGTCTTTTCCCCCCATCTCAGCGATAACTCTCTTTATCCATATTTGTGAAGGCTGTTTCTTGGCTGCGACTTCATTGATCCTTAATCCAACCTGCATAGAGCCTGTGAACGCGATCATTCTTGTAAGCGGGTGCTGTACCATTACCTCACCTACAATAGAGCCCTGTCCCGGAACAAAATTCAATACACCCGGAGGGAGGCCAACCGATTGAAACAGCTCCACGAACATCTGCGCGATAGCAGGGGAGTCTTCAGAAGGTTTAAGGCAGACAGTATTACCTGCAACTATTGCAGCAGAAGTCATACCAATAGCGATTGCCAGCGGGAAGTTCCACGGCGGAATAATAACACAAACACCAAGCGGAATATACTCCTGCACGTTGTCTTCTCCCGGAACCTTAGTAAGTGCCGGCGGGTTGTCGTATCTTAACATCTCGCGCGCATAGAACTCGAGGAAGTCGATTGCTTCAGCAGTGTCAGCATCCGCTTCGCTCCAGTTTTTACCCACTTCGTATACCATCATAGCGGAGAACTCATGCTTTCTTTTTCTTAACTGCTTTGCAGCTTTGAGTAAGATGTTAGCTCTCTTTTCCGCAGGGACGTCTTTCCATGTCTGGAAAGTCTCGTATGCGTGCCTAATGGCTTTATCACCCATCTCGGGTGTTGCTTTTTGAAAAACGCCAATGACTTGGTCAGGCCTGTTAGGATTAAAGGATCCGTTTTTATCGTCGGTGTAAAGCTGTTCTTCCCCAATTAAAATCGGGTATTCCTTTCCAAATCTCTCCGTGATCTTTTCGAGCGCTTTCTGGAAATCCTTCCTGTTCTTTTTCTTGGTAAAATCGGTAAATGGTTCGTTCTTGAATTTAGGTAATGACATAAAATTAATTATTCTTTTTTATTGGTTATCGTAAATTTCAATGACTTTATTGTGAAGTTCGGGTCTTACGTTTCGAATTCCATTCGCTGAACGCGATGGATAGACCCTGTTAGTAAGTAAAATTATCACAAGACCTCTGTCCATATCGGTCCAAACACTTGTGCCTGTGTAGCCTGTGTGCCCGAAACAGTTATCCGAGATAAGTTCACCGCAGGGGCGTCGAACGCTGGTGGGTTCAGGTTTTGAATCCCAGCCCAGCAGACGTGTATTGTAATAATACAGGTCGGCCGGCTTCTCGAGGAATTTATGGATTGATGCTTCATAAACAAATGATTCTATCTTCGCGCTGGCTGTATAACTATTATAATATCTTCCGTCATTCATCAAAGCAGATACCAGCTTATAGATGTCTGTAGTATTTGAGAATAACCCGGCATTTCCTGATACACCACCCATAACGGCGGCGGCTTCATCGTGAACTTCACCCTGCAGCTGTCTACCTCTCCAGTTGTTATCATATTCAGTAGGAAGTGCTAGGTCCTTAAGCTCACCCGTTGGGTTGAACGTAGTGCTTTCCATGCCAAGCGGTTCGAAAATCTCTGTACGGCAGTATTCATCGAAACTCATTCCGGAGACTTTTTCTACAATCACCCCGAGAAGGATAGCGTTGAGGTCGCTGTAAATGAAGTCCGTACCCGGTTCGTAACGCAGTTCCTCACTGCAAATTGTTCTAACCACGTCGTCCTTGTTACTGCAGGTAGTATAAAACGGCATCCATGCTCTAAGCCCTGAATTATGAAGCAGAAGGTTTCGGATGTTTATCCATTCTTTACCATTTACAGAGAAATCAGGCAGGTAGTATGCTACACGGTCGTCGAGAGAGATTTTTCCCTGGTCGTAGAGCTTCATAATAGCTGAAGTAGTCGCTATCACCTTAGTTAAAGAAGCCAGATCGAAAATGCTGTTCTCAGTTACCGGGGTTATTCTATCATAAGTGTAATATCCGTAAGACTTCTGGTAAAGAATGCCTTCCTTATTTCCGATCAAAAGCTGCGCGCCAGGGAAGGAGCGGCTGGAAATACCGTTCTCGATAATGTAATCTACTTCAGAAAAATCATTAGTATAGGACGTCGACTGGAGAAATAAGGTAAGGAATAATATTATCGCGAATTTTTTCATAATATAAGCCTAAATATATCGAAATCTAAATCTTACTTCAATTTATAAAATCGTCACTT
>CALGOI010000283.1 GCA_937959065.1 uncultured Ignavibacteriota bacterium
CTACACCAATCCTCTTTCTCAGATATTCCTTTGAATAATTATTCAGCTTAACACCGTCCAGTATTATCTCTCCTTTAGAAGGTTCGAAGAACCTCATAAGCAGTGAGATGATCGTGGACTTACCGGCGCCTGTTGGACCCAGCAGGGCAACTTTCTCACCCGGTTTTACTTTAAAGCTTATATTATTGAGAACGTGACCTTCTTTTTCGTTTTCATACTTGAACTCAACATTTTTGAATTCGATCTCTCCTTTAACACCCTCACCCTTGTGTATCTTTCCGGTATAGTCTTCGGCTTCAGTATCGAGAATAGAGAACATCCTCTTCATCGCAACAGTCGTCATACCCATTTCGCTCACAAGCTGTCCGATCCGTCTGACAGGCCAAATCACAAACATAGAGTAAGAGTAGAATGCCGCGAGTTCACCCGGTGTAATCTGTCCGCTTATTGTAAAGTATCCACCGGCTAATACCGATACTGCAACCTGCGAGTAAACAATCGTATCTGAAATAGGCCAGAATAATGAATGAACCCGGGTGAGTTTAATACCCCACTCACGTTTTGATGCATTCTGGGCAGTGAACTTCTCTATCTCATAATCTTCCTTCGCAAAAGCCTTAACTACCCTGATGCCGGAAAGATTTTCCTGCACCATGATCGAGAGCTTGTCCTGCTCCTTCTCGTGCCTGTCCCATATTTCGCTCTCCTTTTTGAAAAAGATCACAGAGCCGATCAGTATAAGCGGTACGAGTGAAACAGCAATGAGCGCATACTCAGGAAGTATAGTCATCATCATAAAGAACGCCGTTCCAAATATCGCCATCATCCGGATCATATCGACAACCTGTGTGGACGCGAATTTTCTCACAGTCTCTACATCACCCGTACATCTCTGTATCAACTCACCCGTAGGTGTTTTTGAATGATAAGCGAGAGGTAACGCCTGTATGTGCGAGAATAGCTTATCACGGAGTTTCTTTATTGCCTTCTCAGTAGAGCCGGAAGTAATAGCACTCGATGAAAATGAAAATATTCCACGAACCAAAGATATAATAAGAAATATCACACCCAGGTATATCAGTATGATGTGAAAGTTCTCTACCTTTAGCTCCGGCAGGACCGAATAGAACATATTTGTGATTATATCATTAGATTTCAGAACCTGTGAATTACCTGTACTGAAATAGGATATAATCTTATCAATGGCAATCTGCAGGACCCTGGGCTCAAGCATCCTGATAAAGGTGGATATTATGAGGAAGAAACCCGCGAGCAGATAGTATTTCTTCCACTTATCTAAAATTCGAAAAAGACTCTTTATATTATTCATTATTATGTAGTTAAAACTTAATTTATCCAAAAAAAAACCGCGAACACTTTATTAGTATCCGCGGTTTTTGAAACTCTTTTGCTTTAGTGACTTATCTCTTATGTACTCCTTCATTGTTTAAAGAGATATCTCTAAACCACGGATGGCCGTAATTATCCCTAGTTTGGACCGGGATAAATCCGATGACGGATTTCGCCATATGTTTGTATAAGTTTTGGATCATCTTTTTATTTTCTAATCCTCATTAATTATAATAAAGTGGTTTAAAGATATACAAAGATATTGAGTTTAATTTTAAAATTCAACTCGTGTACGAAAAATTTTTTACAAAGGTTTCATTCTGCGTAAAAATCGTTATAAATTTTTTCAATGTTGCCATCCAGTAAACGGCCGTTATTAACGTTTTCAATCAGGTACTCCTGAAACGTCTTACCATCAATAGGATATCCGTCCTTTTTCATCATAGTATAAAGGACCGGAGCAAGCACGTGCATGCCTCCGTCGAGGTCTTTCCATCTTTTAGCAGGGTCAGGGTAAATACCGAATTTATCACTGATTGACTGGTCGAGCGCTTTCACGCAGTCCTCCTCTATCAAACCTTCGAGTGATGTATAACCCGACGACTGATCCCTGTTATTGAAGGCATCTATCAGAAATTTTTCATTCTTCAACTTTTCAACGGTGACAATAAGCTCTTCGTTTTTCCAATCGAAAGGCGGATGCATCATCTCGTGAATTGCTGTATTTAATACAATTTTGTATGGCCAAGCAACGTCGGTAAGAAAACGTGTACCTGTTATTTTAATGCCGTGCGGCTGTGAATAATATAAAACATAAACGGTTATAGTATCGGATTCAAGTTTGTGTCCAAGGTATGCTTCAACTTCCCTAATAACGTCATTCTTTCCCATCGATTCCTCAAGTTCCGCAATAAAACCGGATACCTTTGGATAAATATTTTCCTGCCAATAGCCTGTAAAATAAATATCATTTAGGAAAGGGAGGATTACTTTAAGTTCAGGAAGTGCTGAGGAAAAAATCTCCCATCCTTCGTCGCTGTAATAAGGAGTCTTCTTGAACCGTTCTTTTATTTCCTCTTCTCTGTCCAGCCAAGCGATCATACCATCCAGAGATTCCTCTTCATAGACAGAAAAATGCAAGCAGAGGTATGCTGAAATTATCCTTCCGTTCTCATCTTTGAGTTTACGTTTTAATTCGGATAGCGCGGTAACAGCTTCAGGGGTAAGCTTAGCTTTAAATTTATCATACTCTTCCTGGTAATACTTCAGATAATAAGGATCCCCGGTTAAAGTATTCAGCAGGCATAGTGCATCAAATTTCAGAGAGGGTTTAATATTCCAATTAGTCAAAGAATTCTGAGCGTTAAGGTTAGAAGTGAATAATAATATAGCCAGTATAGCTATTATTTTAAATCGAAATAACATATGTGAATGTACGGAAGGTGGCGGGAAAAGTTTAATAAACAAAAAGGCGGGACAAACCCGCCTTTTTGTGAATTACTTTACAAGCAGCATCTTTCTGCTTTCGTAAAACGAATTACTCCGCAGTGTATATAAATATACTCCACTAGTTAATGAACCGGCGTCGAAGTTTACAGAGTAGGTACCGGCATTATAAGTTCCGTTTACAAGCTCAGCGAC
Organism: uncultured Ignavibacteriota bacterium; assembly: GCA_937959065.1. Classification (GTDB taxonomy): domain Bacteria; phylum Bacteroidota; class Ignavibacteria; order Tepidaquicellales; family Tepidaquicellaceae; genus JAEYVS01. The sequence goes on from CALGOI010000283.1 coordinate 2,992, forward strand.
CTCACGGCCCGAAATGTCGAACACCCTCAGCACGACAAATCCGGGCTTAGCGAGATCGTATTTAATAGTTGTAATTGGATTAAAAGGATTTGGGTAATTTTGATAAAGATGATACTCATATGGTATCTCAGTTCCTAATTGATGTACTCCTACAGAAAAGCTTTGCCCTTCGACAGCTTTATATAGTTTATTGATATTTATATTACCGTAACGGTCAGTTGTACCGGACGGCCAATCTATGATTACAGAATCAATCACAGTAGAATTTCCCAGTCCGAAATGCTGTTCGAGATTTTGCGCACAATATCCATCCTGCCCCTGAACTATCCTTGTTTGCAATACGGTATTTCCATTAATAGAAGACTGAATTCTGATAGCAGCTCCGATACCTGAAGCATTTGAAGTTACCCCCTCACATTTAATTCCAATCCAGGAGTTACCCGAGGCATCATCATTTCGGAATAAAATGTTATTATTACTGCCCCCGCTAACATTAACGCGAGCACCAAACATATCCAGATCACCGTCCCTGTCATAATCACCCCAGCTGTGCCCGTATGTCCGAAAATTATTCTGTCCGGCCGAAGGACCATTTGTTACAAACAAATCCAGTAAACCGTCATTATCATAATCTATCCAGGTGACAGCTCTCGAATCACCGCCATCGTTTACAGGGTTACCTGTTGTTATTTTGGTAAAAGTCTGGGAAAAAACTGTGACAGGCAATAGAACCAGTATTAAAGAAAGTAATGGGTGTCTCATTTTTAAAATTATATAATTAACCAAATTACAATCTATTAATTAATTTAATCCCATCAAAAGATTTTTCTCTACCATTCATAGGTTTCTATTTGAAACATTCTCACTGAAATTAGCGAATAATCTATAAAAATTAAGATTTAGCATATAACCCTATGACTCCTTCAAATGAATTGTTTGAGTTAATCAAATCTCTCAATAAGACCGAAAAAAGATATATAAAGCTGAATTTTTCCCCAAATGAAGATGCAAAATATAGAATGCTTTTCGATGAAATAGACAAACAGGGAACATACGATGAGAATAAGATCAAGGAAAAGTTTAAAAGTGAGAAATTTATTAAGCAATTAACTTTTACTAAGCACTATCTCTATAATATCATCCTGAATCTGCTTATCTCCTATAACCGGGCTAACTCAACAGAAACGCAAATGACAGAGCTTGTAATAAAGCTGCGAATTCTCTTCCGGAAGGGATTATTTGTTCAATACTTCAAAACCCTGTTAAAATATAAAGCGAAAGCAGCCGAATATGAAAAGCACTATATATTGATTGAACTGATCCGGATGCAAAGACTTGTAATGGAAGCAAGGAAGTTTAGATCAGCAAATTCAGCAGATATTTATGCAGAAGAGAAGGATATACTACAGAAGATTGAAAACATTGGAGAGTATTCAAAATTATTTAATAAAGCGATGGCGTTAAAGAGAAAATCCGGTATAACTGGTAAGCAAACCGCTTCAAAGGCAGCCGGAGAACTTTTAAATAATGAATTACTAAGAAATATAAAACTCGCTTATTCCACTCAGGCTAAGGAATACTTCTACCATATAAAACAGCAGCTTTATGCCATTAAGGGGGATAAAAATAATCAATACAAATCCTGCATTAAAAGACTCAAATGTATTGAAAATAATCCAAAACCATTCCTTGACGACATTATTAATACCAGGAGAGAAGCTCTTTTCACACTTGCTGATCTGAGTATCGACCGTAAGAACGGGGAGCATAAGATTTTCTTAGAAAAGTATTTCAGCTCAAAACAGGGGAAAAAAATCAAAAGCGCTTTAATCTCTAATTTTATAGAATTGAAATACCATGTTAATATTAATGATTTCAGTATTGATAAAGTTTGCTTTGAACTAGAGGATGATCTAAAAAGATACAGGGGTAAACTTGATAAGGACATGGAAATCGAAGCCATGTTTTTGATATCAAAATATTATTTCTATAAAACGGAATTTAGTGCCGCGCTAAAAAAAAATAATGACATCTTATCTCTTCCAACGGCAAAATTCCGTAAGGACATATATACTTATTCCCGAATTCTTGAGATAATGATACATTTTGAACTGGAAAACTATGTGCAAGTAGAGTATTTGGTCGATTCGTTGAGGAAACTATTAGGAAAGGAAAAGGAACTAAATTATAATGAACTAAATCAAATAGATTTAATCGGGAAAATCCTACCGCCTCGTAATATAGATAGGACATCTCTTTTAAAAGCTATTCAAAGTGAAAAATCCGCTGAAGGCAATAATAGTCAATATCTTGATACATTATCCTGGATTAATTCAAAAATTAGTAAACTCTGATGCATATAAACAAAAAGCGGTGGGATAGATATCCCACCGCTTCTTTGAAAACTGGACTTCAGACCATTACTTGGCGCGATTTAAAGCCCTGATGAGTTGTGCTTTTGTCATTTTGTGTCTGCCGGTGATCTTCTTCTTCTTAGCTTGTTTAAGAAGTTGATCGACAGTCATTCCTGCCATGCCAGTTGCTTTTTTCTTAGCAGCTTTCTTTCTTCTGGCAGGTGCCTTCTTTCTTCTAGCAGGTGCTTTTTTTCTGGCAGGCCTCTTAGCTGCTTTTCTTCTAGTGGTCTTCCTTGCCGCTTTCTTCCTGGCAGGTTTCCTCTTTGCAGCTTTTCTTTTGGTCTTAGCCATGTTTTGTCTCCTTTAATTGGTTTGAAAAGAACCTTCTACAAAAATATAAAATATAATTTATTAATACAAAGAAATTTTTTGCACAAGTGCAATTTTTTTCTATTGCAAAATAAGTGGTGTTCGGTTTTAAAAAACAATTTCACCTTTTAAAAAAGTAACCGCCTTGCCTGTTAAAAATATTCGACCACCATCTAATTTTATTTTCATACTTCCCCCTCTTAATGAAGCCTGGTACGCAGAAAAACTTTTCTTACCTGTTTTTTGCGACCAATATGGTCCAAGAGCACAATGAGCTGAACCTGTTACGGGGTCTTCGTTAATACCCTTTGCAGGAACAAAGTATCGGGATATGAAATCGAACCGTTCGTCAGATGATTTTGAAGTAATTATTGTACCAAACTTTTTTAGTTTTGACAGAGCAATAAAATCAGGTGACACGCTGAAAACCGCGTCATCATTAGCTAATTCGACTATGTAATTATGTTCTGTCTCAGCTAAACTAACAGGTTCTACCCCGAGAGCATTGATGAGCTCCGCATTGAATTCTGAGCCGCTGACTTTAGATGCGGGGAAGTTCATTTCATACTCATCCTTAATATTCTTCACGATCAGCTGACCGCTGAGAGTATTAAACTCAGCATCCGCATCTTTGGGGAGCAGTTTTTCTTCCCAGAGTATGTGTGCTGATGCAAGAGTCGCATGACCGCATAACTCTACTTCTACCTTTGGAGTGAACCAGCGGAGATTATATTCCCTGTTTTCTTTTTTTACAAAGGCGGTTTCGGATAAATTCATTTCTGCAGCGATATTTTTCATCAGTTCATCATCTAAATTTTCATCCAATAAACAAACAGCGGCCGGATTTCCTGCAAAATTTCTGTCTGTAAATGCATCGACTGTAAAAATTTTCAAACTCATATTACATTCCGTTTATATATTTTTTTAACGCTCCTTCAATATTTAACTTACCATATCCCCACATATTATTTGGAACTGCTCCGGTAAACTTATCAACTGTCGCAGATGAATAAATAATTTGTTTGAATTTAGTGTTATCTATGGTCATATCATACTGTAATAATAATGCGGCAGCTCCTACCACATGAGGCGCGGCGGAGCTGGTCCCGCTGAAAAACTCATAAGCATTTCCGGTCGCAGTACTGAAAGTAAAGTGTCCCGGAGCGGTGATATCTACCCCTAATCTACCGTCAATCAGTGGACCTTTACCGCTGTAACTGGATCTGTCACCTATCTTATCTCCCGGGAAAAAGGGGAAATTGACTGTATAAGCGCCGGTTGAAATGCAGCTATCGGCTGTGGACGGGAAGGTCACAGTATAAACTTCGGAGATGCGGTTTGAATTCCATCTGGAATTGCCATCCCATCCTTGAGAGACATCAACGACATAACCCTGCAACTCCAGCTTTTTATCAGTTCTTACATTTATCGTCCATGTTCCTTCGACAGAACCGGAATCCTTTTCTGAGAATCCGAATCTGAACATTACAGTACCTTTTGAAGATACATCCCTTGAGTAAAATACATTATAATCACCAACTTTTAATATTCCGGAGCCGTCTTTTAATTCTTTACTTTCTTCACCATCAGGAGTACGTATACTGAAGATAGGATAATTTTGAGTATCTCTCCATAAAATTGAGGGAAATACTCCATCATTTACTTTTCCGTTTGCTGTAGATGGACATGTAATCTTATACGATCTGTTTTCACCGGCCTGCAAAACGTCATAAATGTGCATATTGCCGTCGGCCAGATTACCAGCTCCGCCGATTACTATTGTCCCGGTATTTGACAGTTGAGTAGCCAGTCTTTCTTCTTCAGTCGAACCATCCAGGAATTCCCAGCACCATTCACCATCTTCGAATAATAGTATATTTGCCTTCTCGTCGGCAATAAAATTTATCAGGTTGGGAAAGTTCGTTACAAATCTTGGTGTATAATTGTACTTAATATTAGCAAAAACCATCTCGGCATCCGGGGCAATTCCGTGGAGTTTTTGTACACCGTAATGACCGCCCATAATTATACCTGCTACAGCTGTACCATGCCCAATTGAATCAGGCTCAGTCAGAATGAGATCTACACCTCTCCTGCGAATTGTTCCGTCTTTTTCTCTTACGGACCTTACTTTTGATGTGTTAAGGGCTGTAAGGCGTTCGCCAATACTAAGAGTATTATTTCCATCAATGTCACGCACTATAAATAGTAATTCCCCATAAGTCGGGTCCTGCTCTGTAAATCCGTCCTTAGTTCCAAAATCTCTCCGCTTATTGTCATTAGCGTCATTATAAAGAAAATCGAGATCTGCCTGGAAAATGTTTGGATTTATTCCAATCGAACCAAAAGTCTTATCTACCATAGGAATGAACCTTAAAATCTCGCTCTGGTCTGCTTCATTATTATTGTTGAGGTCGACAACATCCTTTCCGGGGGTGAATTTCCCATTACCATCAACATCGATCCAATTGTATTCGCCGCCATCAGCAAAAAAGAACATCGGATGGAAAACATCGATTCCTGAATCGACATCTCCTATCACAACACCTTTTCCTGTAAGGACATTACCTTCTTTATCGTAAAATGTCTCATTAAGCTTCGTCGTAAACCACATATCATCAGGATTAATCTGTCCGAATATATTGTATGCGATGAACATGTAAATTAATACAAATACTTTTTTCATTATTATGATATTAGTTTGGAATATTATTACCGAAAGAAAGATGAGGAAAGATATAATACTACTGCAGCATTTCATACGTCACCTTGGTTTAGGGAAACGTTAATTCAGGTACTTCTCTTTTATAACATTAATATGATGTTTTTCGTGTCCGGCTATAATATAAAGTAATGCATCCACTGAAACTTCGCTCCCATTAGCTACACCGGTCATCTGTAACATATTATCAGTAAATGATCTGAACATTGAAAGATTGGCTTTGCGAAGGTTTAATAATTCTTCAGCTAACTCAGCAAGAGGTCTGCTGTTATAGTCAGAATTTGCAACATAATCGTCTTGCTCATATCCCGCAAGCTCTGTATTGTCCTTTCTAGAAAATCTAAGGGCTCTATATCCAAAAACTCTTTCCGAATCTATGAGGTGGCCGGTTATTTCCTTAATAGTCCACTTTCCCGGTTCATACGCATAGTTACCTTTGTCTTCGCCTATGTTATTGAGAAGCTCGTAAGTAGAGTTCATTTGATCTTCCAGTGTAGTCAATATATCGGAATCTTTTACTCGGGCTATGTAAGGATCATAAAATGGAGCGTTAATCATTCTTCTTCTTATTCTTTTACTCTTACAAAGTTAAACTCTAATGTTTTTGAATTTTCATCAATATTATCTACAACCACAAACATCCTGTCTTCATCAACTTTCCTGTAAGCAATTCTTTGAGGGAAATCATGGTCCGGATTTAAGAATTCAGCATCCTTATCAGTACCTTCGGAAAACTTGAAATATGTTTCGGTTTGTAATACAGGTGTTGCTATATAGTATACACCATTATGATAACCATCATCAATATATTCTAAAGAAAGAACTTCAGAAGGTGTGGAATCTCCATCCTTTATGGTATATGCCATTCCAATGAACTTTGTATCGGATTCCTTAGTCCACTCTTCATAAAATGCAGAATTTGGAAATTCTGCTTTCCATTTTCCGAGCATAAATTCAAATTGAGAAAGATTATCAATTGATTGACCCATTGCCTGTGATACAAATATTAAAAACAAAATTGTTATGTAAAATGATTTCAAGTAATTCATATTTTAAAACTTGGGCTTTCTTTTTTTAATCTGGAAGCAATTTGAGCAATTTGTCCGGCGTGATATACCTGGTGAAGCTGCCAAACTCCAGCTACCTCCCCCTTGGTTTTAATAAAATCTTCACCTTCTTCGTTGATCCTGTTATGTTTTTCCATCAATACTTCATCTGTAAATGATTTGTAGATTTGCATATTTTTCTCACATACTTTTTTCCAGGCTTCTTTTAAATCATTAACCGGAGGGTATTCCTCAATATGTCCTGGTTTTGAATTAGTCCCAAACATACTGACATATTCAGGGTAAAGCCTATCGCCTGTTCCCATATATAGTGAAAAATCATCATCACTAACAATAAGATGTCCAAGTAGCCAGACAACGGTGTTTCCGCCGTCAAATGCAGTCCGGTCGTAGTCGTCAATCTCAATTTCGTCGAGTGCACGCTGCACCCATTTTATCATCCACTCATATTGTGTGAGCAGGTTTTTTGCGGCAATATTATCCAAATGTATAAAGTGTTAGCCTTGTTGTTGGCGTTTCCATTTTTCGTAAGTAATGGGAATACCGGTTTCAAGGAATTGTTTAAGGTTTTCAAGAGCCCACGACCATCCGTTTTCCATTTCTTCGATGGCTTCTTCGCTCTCCAATTTAAAATGAGTAATACGTACTCTGGTAATATCGTATGTTAGAGAAATAATTTCAATTGCCACATCAGTGCCCGGATAGTGTTTTGGATTTTCCCAAGTAAAGCGTATTTTTTCGAATGGACGAAGTTCGAGGTATTCTCCTTCATCTCCGTCGTCGTTACTGTATCTACCGCCTATACTCAGGTCTCCTTTTGCATTGGTAGTAAACCACTTAGAAAGGATCTGCGGGTCAGTAAGCGCATTATAAATATTAGCAGGCGTTGAGCTAATCTCTTTCTCGACTGTTAATTCAAGATCTCCCATTTCCATAAAAACAATTTTCTTTATTTAAGTTAAGAATACACATTTATATTCTCCTCGGGCAAAAGGTCATAGAAGTGCCAGACATTGCAATAATAATCTGTAGGACCAAACCAGTCCTTACTCACTCTTTTGATTTTTCCATCCGAAGATTTTTCAAAAACGGAAACACCGGGGAGGTAATATGTTTTACCCTCTTGTTCATTTGCAAATCCCATATCACTAATAAAAGTATTATTGCCGGGTGTCGCAGTTTCAAACTTCCACCCACGTGAATCTGCAAACTTCTTTTGTGTCTCGTGGTCATCCGGAGAAACCAAAACAAATGCTCCTTTTTCCAGGATGTATTTATAGGTATCGTTAAATCCGTCCGCCCACATTGTACAATAGCTGCAACCTTTACCCATATTGTGAATAATAAACAAATATTTATGTTCACCAAACATTTCCTGGAGAGATTTTTCCGATCCGTCACTCATTATGAAACTATAACCGGAATCGATCTCCTTCTCTCCGAGTTTCTTTAAAAGCTCAAGGCGCTTTTTCCTAATGGATTCAGATTCTTTATCCAGCTCCTGTAACTCTTCCAGGATTTGTTTATTTTCTGTGCTCATTATAACTTTTTATTCTGTCCCGGTGAGACCCCCAATATCCACCAAAGTTTAAAAGATGAGAAATTTAGTTTTCAATAGAAATGCAAAAACTATCATAAATTAAACTAAGCCATAAATAAGTAATAAGAAAAACCCATAAAAATTGAGGATTGTTTTTACATTATTTTATAAAAAACCATAATCTCCTCAAAATCCGGGATTGTAAATACAGACGATTACATCACCGGTAAAAAAATGAGTTTTTTAAATTCCCCCTATCAGTGAAAATTTGTAAAGATCTACAAAATACATAAACAGAAAAAATCATAATATTTTGTAAGCAACAACCATCTTCCGGACTTAAGAAAAATTTTTCAGAAAAGACCGATACAAATATAGCATTAAGAAATCTTTGAATCAAATTTTTTCGGGTTATATACGTATATATCCCGATTTCAAAATAAATATTGAAAAATTGGGCATTAATAAAAAAGCCCCGGGTGGAGAAAACCGGGGCAATAATTAGAACTATCCAGGAAAAAAATTACTTAGGAGAGTGCATAGCAACTTTGTTTCCTTCAGTATCCATAAAGATAGCAAAAAATCCTATTTCTGGAGTAATTTCAGTTTTAGGAACTACAACGGAGCCGCCTGCTTCCTCTACTTTAGCAAGCATACCTGAAAGGTCATCACCGCCATTCAGGTAAATCAAAGCACCGTCAGCACTGGGAGTATAACCTTCACCCATTACAATCGCTCCATGAACGCCGGAATCACCACCGCCTAAGAATCCCATTGTAAAAGGACCCATCTGCTCCTGGTGAAGATCATTACCTGTTATGTGTCCATAAAACTTTTTAGCTCTTTCGAAATCCGTAACAGGGATTTCGAACCAATTAATTGAATTTGACATCTTGTTTTCCTTTCTGATTTTTTAATTTTTTAAGTTTGATTAAACTTTCGTTAATTCTTAGAGTGGAGTGCTACTTTATTGCCCTCCGAATCCAAAAACTCCGCCACATACCCTATTTCGGGGGTGACCTGTCTTTTAGGAGCAACAACTTTTCCACCTGCCCTTTCAACTCTATCGAGAATAAACTGAAGGTCTTCACCTCCATTTAAGTAAAGCAAAGTTCCATTTCCTGAAGGTTTAAAGGGCTCTGCTTTAAACAAATGTCCGCTTACAGCTCCCTTTTCTGCCGGGAAAAATGCAAGATCAGACTCCGCCATTTTCGTTACATGAAGTTCATTATCAAGAATCATATTGTAAAAATTCACTGCTATTTGAAAATCATCGACAGGGATAGCAAAACAATTAATTACATTACTCATAAACTAAAATTTTAAGATTTGGAAATGAGACGTAATTTAACCTAAAAGGGGTTATTCTACTTCTTTAATATTGCTAATTTTGTTAGGAAGTACTGGTAGGAGTTACGTGTTTCCTCTGGATATAGTCCATACTTTTGTTTAAACAGCCAGCTAAATGAACTAAGACTTTTAAACCCGACTTCAAAACAAACATCAGTTACGGACATACCTCCGCGAAGCAGTAAATTCATTGCTTTATCTAAACGGATTTTAGAAAGATATCTATGAGGGGTTATTTCATAAACTGCTTTGAACAAACGAATGAAATGGAAAGTAGAAAGACAAGCTTCCCGTGCCATATCCTCCACCTTTATATCATTACCGATATTATCATTGATAAATTCCCTTGCCAAATCCAGGCGGCGGTATATTTCAATTTTTGTGGTTTTTTTAACGGAAGGGAGTTTTTCAATAATTTTACTTAGATCCCGATGAACTTTAAGCATATTTTCAAGAAGAAGGTAAAACTCTTCGTCAATCCATTCCTCATCGACAAAATTGCTTTCCGATGCTAAACGAAACTTCATAATAAAAGGCGTGATGTATCTATCCTGAATATAAAGCTTTTCGAGGAAAAATACGGGCTGTTCAGAATCACTTTTGTTATTTTCAAGAAGTACATCACTGGAAGAAATTAAACTGCTGAGTACTTCCTCTGCAAACTTTGGCCTGAAGAAGACGGAAATGACTTCAACATCTTCTTTTGAATCTATCGAGCAGGAATAAGTCTGTCCGTCATTAAGAATAAGGTAATGTCTGTTGTCGACAACAAATTTTCGTTCGGGGGTAATAAATGTTTCTTTGCCTTTAAGAGGACATTTTATTGTAAGGGGACCTTTATGCTCGGGAAATTCTGCTTTCTTGGACTTATTATGAATAATCATATTAGGCCAATCATGAACCGGGCACGGAGCATCCTTGTTAAACCCCGGTTTTGTATAATCCGGGTAAGCTTTTAAAATCATTTTAAAAAATTTGACTTAAAAAAGCGGCTCAGTTATAAAAAGTTCGTTTGAAATTAATCCCCTATAAACCTCGAGACTTTCAGGAGAGGAATCAAGTCTCATATTAGAAATACTGCCATCATCGTTTTCCCAGCTGGAATGCCAGTAGCTTATAGCCTTTATACGAGGATAGAGCCCGGAAGTTATACTATTTAGAACACTTTTTATCCACATGGGTTTCAAGCCCGGATCATTCTCATTATCAATCGAACCAAATTCAAGTATTGCCAGTGGTTTATTAACTGAAATTTCCGTTAACTCCGAATAGACTTCGTCCATAATTACATTAAAGTTTAACCATTCATCGCCGGGGCGTTGAGGTCCGTAGATACTTACTCCAATCCAATCAACATAATCATCCCCGGGATAATACCGGGTCATTCTGTTCCAATCTTCTTCAGGAACAGAACTATAATTAACATGAAAAAACCATGTCGCGTTTGAAACTTTCTCTTCTCTAAAAATCTCAACAATATGTCTATAAGCCTCGATGTACCTCTCCGGGCCATCGGACAAATTAGGATCACCGAATTTTGTTTCCCGCTCACCCTGGAAATAACCGCTCCAGGGAAACCAGTTTCCGTTCATCTCGGGAGCGAACTCTATTAACACCTGAGTTCAAAATCTTTTATAATCTCTAGCATATTGATGGAGGGCGAGGTCGTATTTTCCTTCTATTATATCCTGCATTTTATAATACGGAGAAGGCTGATCTGATGTCCAGTTTTTGCGCGGCATCATCCGGATAAAAGGAATCGAACCTGCTTCACGAATAGCTTCGGTTTCATCCCATGGAAAATGAATTCCATCGAACCAATTATCCGAAAAATAAGCCCATACGGGTTTTTTTCCGGTAAGGTCAGTAAATTCGAGTATTTTGGAGATTGTAACTACATCTTCTGTTGATCCCATATCCGGGAATGCACCGTGGTAAACTCCTTCTGAGGGTGGTAAAAGCTTCTGTGCAAATACATTAAAAACAATAGTAACGTAGAAAAATAATGTCAGAACAAATCTTTTCATTAGTCAAAAGTTAGGTCCTCGATCTCATCGGTTTTACACACAAGTATCATAGCCGAATCAACGGGTAATTTTTTATCAGGCATTGGTGAGATATCTATAGTATCCATTAATACATCTTTTATCCCGATTACGGTAATACCATATTTATTTCTTATGTCGAGCTCTTCGAGAGATTTTCCAAAAAACTTTTCAGGAGTGGCAATCTCAACCAGACTGTACTCAGGGGCAAGGGGTATGTGTGCAATAAGACTCGACATATTTAAACTCTCGGCGAGCCGTTCGGCAATATCCCTTTCAGGATAGATCACCTCTTCGACTCCCAGAGATTTCAATATTTTACCATGGTCATCGTTTTTTGCTTTGGCGATGATGTGTTTAACTCCGATCTGCTTCAAATAAAGTACAGAGAGCACGCTCATCTCGATGTCCGTACCGGTCGCAAGAATAACAGTATCGATATCCTTGTCTATGAACTCGGAAAGAGTTTCAACATCTTTAGCGTCAGCGATAATTGCTTCCGTCACCTCATCTTTGATCTTTTCAACTTTATATTTATCCTTATCAAGCGCTAGCACCTGATTTCCAAGCTTATATAGAGTTTTGGCTAAATTTGAGCCGAATCTACCCAGCCCGATTACCACAAATTGTTTCATACCTTTGTATTAATTATACTATTAATATGTTCCCTTCGGGATATTGATAATTTACTGCTTTTTGTTTACCTAATAAAGTATATCCGACGATAAGCGGCCCAACCCTTCCAATTAGCATCGATAATGAAATGATTAATTTACCCGGTGTAGAAAGATCCGGTGTTATTCCTGTCGATAATCCGCTATTACCGAGCGCAGAAGCAGCTTCAAACAGCAAAGACAGAAACTGCTGATCCTCAGTTATGTTTAAAAACATTGTGCTGAACAATAACCAGAAAAGCGCCATTAGACTTATAGAGAATGCACGTGCTATTGTTCCGGGGTGTATTGACCTGTGAAGAGTATTTACATACTTTCTGTCGCGAATAAATGTCCATAATGATAGACACATTATAGCAAAAACCGTTGTTTTTATTCCGCCGCCTGTTCCACTCGGTGAGGCACCAATGAACATTTCAATTATAATACCAAGCAGAGAGGATTGTTCCATATTACCGACATTAACCGTATTAAATCCTACCGATGTACTTGCAGACATTGCCTGGAAAAAAGATTCCAGAACCGTACCGGCTTCCTGTACATCACTAATGTAATTCTCGATCAAGAAGATCAATATTGCTGAAAATACCGTTATACCCAATGATACTGTAAGCACCAACTTAGTATGAGTTGAATATTTGTATCTTGTTTTGCGAAGTATAGACTTTATTCCAGATGAAACATCAAACATTACAAAAAACCCGATACATCCTGCATAAGACGCAAACAATATAACAGCATTTACGAAATAATCATCTCGATAACCCATCAAATTATCACTAAACAAAGAAAATCCGGCAGTACAAAATGAAGAAACTGAATGAAACACACCCTGCTTGATAGCTTCAAACATGCTCATTTCCTGCATCCAGTAGACTGAGAGTAATAAGGCTGCTATCCCTTCAACAACAAGTGTATATTTAAAAACTTTCCCTATGAACTGCATCAAGGTCAACTTTGAGTGGCTGATGGATTCTTTTATAATGAGCTTATTGAACAGGGACAATTTGCCTCCTAACAAGATTACTGCAAGTGCAAAGAATACCATATATCCGATATTACCTATCTGTATTAAAACAAGAATTACCATCTGACCAAATAGAGTAAAATATGTTGCAGTATCCTCAACAATCAACCCGGTTCCGGATATGGATGAGGTAGTTGTAAAAATTGCATCGACAAAAGATAATGTCTCATTCCCCTCAACTGAAAAGGGCAGCATCAAGAGCACAGAACCGATTGTAATAAATACCAGATAGCCTAGGATCAGTGTCTGGGCAGTGGTTAGCCTCGTTCCAATATATTCGGTGATCTTTTTATTCAAATTGTATTGTATTCATATATACAAAAATGAAGAGTTAAACTCTTCATGTTAAAATATATTAAATTTAAGTATAAACAGGATAAATATGGAGGCAAATTACAGGTAAAGCTATTCGACTTTTCCTAACTCTTTAAGTCTGTCGAGCCTGTCTTTCTCATTTTGCCGGAGCCAGCCGTCCTGTGAAAGAAATTCATAAGCTTTCGCAAAGTATTCAGATGCGGTCTCCTCATTGCCCAGGATCAGGTTACACTCTCCAATCTCTTCAAATACGTATCCGTCATTTTGATAATTATGTTCTTCGATTTCCCTGAGCAATGACATCTGCATATCCAATGCATTTGTGGTTTGTCCCAAGGATCTGAGGCATCTTGCAACCGTCCAGTGCGCTATCCTTTCACCCATTCCTGTATTGCGTTCCCTATGCCACGCGAGTGATTTCTCAAAGTAATTCATTGCCTTATCATATTCCCCCATATCATGATAAGTCCACCCGGTGTTGTTGTACAATGGACCTCCCCATTTCTTTGCTCTCTGATCTGAAGTTTTTTCTATCCTAGCTATCGCAATTTCGCTCCACCCCAGCGATTTATCGGGTTCCTCCGCTATTGCCAGCATATGCGCTGCATCGATGGAATAAAAATCCAATTCTTTTTCTATGGCAAGGTTATACGCCTGTTTGAATAGCTCTACAGCTTTCTCTTTATCACCGGCTGAATTAAAAGTCCTTCCACGTTCAAGCAAGTATCTTACTCTTGCGGTATCTACGTTTTTATTTTCGTTTAAAAGTTTCTCCGCTTTTTCAAGAATGTTATGAGCTTCATCATATTGCTGTCTCAGACTATGCGTCCGGGCAATTTGAGTCATAAGCTGAATGTGATAATTAACATCTCCGGATTTTTCAGCCTGTGGAAGTATATCTAAAAATATTTGTTCTGTTGCGGCCGGATCATTATAATCCCAGAGTGAGTCGATAAAAGGCAGGTCGTCTGACATAAATAATAATATTATTAATAAAGGATTAATTCAAAAGGACTCTCGTTACACATTGAGAGTCCCTAAAGTTAAGAACAATATAAAATATCTACAAGCAATTAAGTAGTTTGGGAGTTTATCATACTCGCTCGCTTAAATAACACAGCTGAAGCAACAAACATCAAAGCAAAAAAAGAATTTATTGCAAGCACCTGTTCAATTCCGGGGTCAAAATTACCCGCCCATACAGCAAGAGCAATTAACGGGATCAATATCTGTACACCTGCCATTATACAAGCAACCAAAGCCATACCCTTAGCCTTGAAGCGAACAATTAATGCTCCTATAATTCCAATCAATATCATTAAAAAATATAAAAGGTTTGCAGGATTTTGCTCACTGCCTATTACACCAACAGCAAGATTTGCCCACGTTAGCAGAAATACGGCTAACACTGAGATACCAACAGCAATTCGATATAATAAGCTGCTGCCTCTGCTTGAAAACCATTGAAATGTAATTCCAGCGCCAAATATCAGGGTGCCCATTAGTAAAAAATCAGTAACTGACCATTTAACTTCATCGGTAAACTGCATTGCAATCAGCGGTACGGAAAGTATAACAATTGTTAAAACTCCTACTATTAAAATATTTTTACTTTTCATTACTTTATATTAACATTTATTTTTCTGACGTTCAATTAATTACTAACTACAGGTTCTGAGGCTTTTTTCAATTCATCTTTTTCGTAATTTATCTTCCTGGAGAAATACATCAGAATAGCAAGAATTATAAATAAGCCAATGCTTCCTGCGAGTAAAGAATAGTCCTGCAGTTGGATAGTGAAGTATAAGAATCCATATAGAACCGACAACACCAGAAACATAAATCCTGTTAAAATCCACTTCTTCAGGAAATTTCTTGAATAAATTGATACCATAATTACAACAAGCCCGGCAGAAATTATATATGCGAGTTCGAATCCTATCACCTCTGATATTGACAATAGCAGAGTATAAAAGATTATCAGCGCTAACCCCACGAGCAGGTATCTTATTGGATGTATACGTGTTTTATTTATCACCTCCACAAAGAAGAAAATAATGAAGGTAAGAAAAATAAATAAGAAGGCATACTTGGCAGAGCGATCTATTTTTTGATACTGTTCAACGGGCTGAAGGAGGTTTACACCAAAGTAAGACTCCGTTACTTTATATTTCTCTTTGGTCCACTCCTGAGGATAGCTTCTGTTTAGATTAAGGACTTTCCATTCTGCATTAAATCCTGCTTCAGTGATCTCCCTTTTATCCGGGAGGAACGATCCGTCAAAACCGGGATTTACCCAGGGAGAGGATATTTTAGCTTCTGTCTGCTTACCCAGCGGAGTGAAGTTAATTGCGTTGCTTCCATTAACATTCACGTTGAATGAAAACTCCGCTCCGTTTTTAAAAAATGCTGAATCACTTCCGTATATATCAGCGGTAACACCTGTCATGCTTAGAACAACCGGGTCGATTCCCGGAGTGAAGTTTAAATCTTTGCCATTTAATTTGAGTTCAATGTTCTCCTTAATTCCTCTCATATCCGATATCCCCACTGAAATAAATGCATCCTCCCACAACATCTGGTCAGACTCCAGACGAAGGGATTCAATATCGGGAGATTTAAACTTACCTGAGAACATAAGGTCTGCGTTATACACCGTTACCTCGTATATCCCCCGGTTCAGAGTTTCGGGATTTACCTCGCCGGATATATCCAGATTTTCCGGCAGGAAATATGCATAATAAATGGCAGCTTTCTCCTTTCCTTCTTCTCCTTCCATTACTTTGAAGGGAATAACAAGAATGGGTCCTACCAGGAATTGGTCACTACCCCACTTTGAACTGATCTCGTGGATAGTTTCCTGCTGGAGAGTTTCTCTCTCGCTTATGAGACCGGAAACAAAGACCATTGGCACGATCAAGATGATCATAAGAAATCCCACTACGAACATTTTAAAACTAATCGAAGTCTTCAACCAGTG
>CALGOI010000284.1 GCA_937959065.1 uncultured Ignavibacteriota bacterium
TATCACTCCTGACTACATTGTTAAACTTGATACACTTTCTCCATATTCCGTCCAGCTCAGAAGACTTAATGTACTTTACGAATATTCAGAGAATTTCATGCGCGGTAACAGGCAGAGAATTGAATCTCAATATAGTAATTATAATCAGTTCAGGGATAATTTTGACATCACTAACTCTATGCTGGAAGACCTCAAGTCTCTTGCTACAAGTAAAGGTATAGATTACAGTGCCGAAGATTACTACAGAGATGAAGGTTATATAAAAGCCTACATTAAGTCCCAAATTGCACGCGACATCTGGGGTAATGAGGGTAGTCTTGCTGTCTTTATGAGTACGGATGAACAATTCCTTAAAGCGATCACATTATTTGATGATGCGATTCGATTGGCTAAAATGAATAAGTAAATTTGAAAAGCGTTCTAAAATATTTTATCTTTAAACTAGAAACTCATTAGTCATAAGTAAAGGAAAAAAATATCAACCCGGGCTTTATTTACGTGAAAAAAATATTAATAATAATTCCGCTTTGTCTATTATTTAATAGCGGACATGCGCAGGATAAAGTTATCGAGGTTGGTGAAAAACTGAAGTATAAAGTGTACTTCGGTTTTATTCCTCTCGGTGAGGTCGAATTTAAAATCAATACTACCTTTACTGAGAATAATAAAAAACACTATAGCGCTAAAGCTCAGATAAAGAGTCTCGATGATATTCCATTCGTTAATGTTGATTATATATTCGAGTCCATACTGGTTAATGATAAAGTTGAGACTGAACATAAGATCTATTCGGAAAAATTCACTTCTTCCGAGTTTAAAGATAAATCTATTGTCGGTACTTCGTATGATTTCGACTATAAAAAACGAGAAATAAAAGTTGAGAAAGAGAAGGACGGTTATAAGATCGAAGAGTTTATGACCGTCCCTATCGACTCTAATACATACTTCCAGGATGGCCTCACCATATTCTACGATGCCAGACTTCACTCATTTTCAAACAAAAATTACAACGTTCCTGTCTACATTAACGAGCTAATCTCCTCCGTAAAGTACTCATTTAATATCAATAAAGATGTGGTCTCGGTAGGGAACTTTGACTATGACATCTCAGTAATAAAGATAGCAGGTGTTGCCGATTTTGTGGGTGTTTTTGGCCTCACTGGGGAATTTGTGGGATGGCTGTCTGACGATGAATATCGTATTCCCATAAAAGCTTTGTTTAATGTACAGATTGGTAGTATTTCCCTGGAACTCCACTCTTATAAACGTACTGGCTGGAAACCACCTAAATTTGAAAAATAATATTTATAGCGGCACATTATTTGCTTTGAATAAGTTAACATATTTGGTTAAATTAATGCTCAAATTCACAAAACCATGAAAAATCTTACTGCAAAAATTCCAGCTTTTTTGCTGTTATTTGCTTTATGTGCTAATTATTCTTTTGCTCAGGACGCGCAGGAAATAATTAAAAAAACTCAGGAAACATACCGCGGCGTCGATAATGCTAAGGCTACTTTTTCACAATCTACTAAATACAGCTCAGGAAAATCTGAAAGTGCCTCCGGTACGCTCTATATGAAAGGCGATGATATGTACAGGATTGAAACCAGCGGGAAAGTTGTTGTCACTAACGGTAAAACTTCCTGGTCATATTCTCCAAAAAAGAATCAGGTTGTGATCGATAATTATAAGGATGATAGGTACTCCTTTTCACCTAATAAATTTCTTTTCGATTACCCTGAAGAGTTCTATTCTGACCTTGAAGGTGAAGCTAATCTAAAAGGTTTTGATTGTTTCGTCTTAAAGCTGACTCCCAGAAAAAAAGGTTCTGTGAAATCTGCTAAGATTTGGATAGATAAAAGTGATTATGTCATCAGAAAGATTACCATCAGTGAAAGCAGCGGAACGACTACTTATACTTTGAACAAAATTACATTTAACCCCGGTGTAAGTTCATCTACTTTTACTTTTGATCCTCCTGCCGGGGTGGATGTCATTGACTTAAGATAAAGTTAACTCAATAATCGATATTTGTTTATTAAATGAATTTTAAAAAGTTAAGCACTATATTTGTGCTTAACTTTTTTTATTGCATATACTTAGTTTTGTAATATTTCAACCTTTTGACAGCCGGGACCAAAAATATTATCAAGTTTGTTGTTTTCACTCTCATCATCCTTATCTTGATGTATGTCGCTTTTAAAGATGTGAATTTTGAGGAGTTGGTAGCTCAACTAAAAAATGCTAATTATTTCATTGCTATTACTGCATCTCTTATTGGTGTGCTGATCGGCGGTCTGATAAGAGCTTACCGGTGGAAATACTTCCTCGAACCTATCAAAAATGACATAAAGTTTAAAAACCTTTTCTCATCAATGATGATAGGGTATATGATGAATAGCATCGTTCCAAAATCCGGTGAAGTATCAAGACCCGTTGTTTTTGCCAAACTTGAAGATGTGTCCAGGGCAGCGTCTTTCGGTACGATCATTGCCGAACGCATTTTTGATATGTTGTCCCTGTTTGTCTCGTTTGGATTTTGCCTCTTCTACTTTAGGGATAGTATATTTGATGCTTTTGGTAATGACTTCGAACAATACGCCCTATGGGGTTCCGTTGCGGTTATGGCCGGTGTTATTATTATCATCTTTATGATTATGAATATCGAGAAGACTGAACTCTTCATTGAAAAGTATATCACCCGCTTCATGCCTGCTAAAATTCAGGGTAAAGTAAAAGAAATACTTGTCTCTATAATAAACGGGTTTCTTTTTATTAAGTATCCGAAGAATTATTTAATTATTTTTGTCCTCTCTGTGTTGCTGTGGCTAACCTAGGTGCTGTCAACTTATTTTCTGTTTTTTGCGTTTGGTATCGATTTGAATTTCCTGGATGCCAATCTGTTACTGACCATAATTACATTTACTCTTGTTCTTCCGCTGCCGGGTAATTCCTTCGGAGCGTTTCATGTAGTATGTACTACTGTTCTCGTTAGTATTTATCATCTGAATAGAGAACTTGCATTGAGTTATGCGACTGTCAGCCACCTGCTTAATTTCGTTTTCCTGGTTGCTATCGGTTTCTATTATTCCATTAAAGAAAATATTAAGATCAATCTTAAATATGATAAGGTTGAAACTACTTAAATCATTAACTATAATCTATGCTTGGTAAAATTGTTCTGTATCTGAAAGGTGTTGCAATGGGTATCGCTGACCTTATTCCGGGGGTTTCAGGAGGCACTATAGCATTTATCACCGGTATATACGAGAGATTGATATCTGCACTAAAAAGCATAGACCACCATGCTGCTAAAATGCTCTTTACCTTCAAATTAAAGCAATTCTTCAAAAAGATCGACGGTGCTTTCTTGTTTACTCTTATTGCAGGAATAGTTACATCCCTGCTTACTCTGGCAAAATTAATGAAGTACCTCCTCGAAAATCACGAAATATATCTTTGGGCCTTCTTTTTCGGACTTATACTTGCCTCAATATATGTGGTCCTTAAAAAGATTAAAAAGTGGAATGTTGGAGTAATAATATTATTTGTAATCGGAACCGTTGTTGCTTATCTCGTCACTTCTACGCGAAGTGTAGCGCTCCCCGATGGACCTTTCTTCATTTTCTTGTCCGGAGCTATCGGAATTATCGCTATGATATTGCCCGGTATTTCCGGATCATATATATTGCTTATTCTTGGTAAATATTTTTATGTCATCAGCCTGCTTACAACCGTAACTGATTATCTTAAAGATTCAATATCTGCTCTTTTTAAGGGTAATGCCGGATTTATTACCGAATCTTTTCCAGCTTCTGAATTCGGATTAATTATACTTTTTGTTATTGGAACTGTAACTGGACTTATCACATTTTCTAAGGTCCTTAACTGGCTCTTTAAGAACCATCACGATAAAGCCATTGCATCTCTCGCAGGGTTTATGCTCGGTTCTCTTAATATTATCTGGCCGTGGAAAATAATTATTAATTCATACGTCAATCCAAAAGGTGAAATTAGGAATATCTATGAGAATATTCTTCCGCCTGATTTTAACCAGCTTTTCTTCATAATTATCGGTTTGATGATCCTCGGGTTTATTATAGTTTTTGTCATCGACCATGTCTCCGTCCCAAGATTTGACAGGAAAAAACCCAAATCCGAAGATACTGTATAATATTATATCCCCCTTTTATCCCCCTCATTCCCAAGCCCAACCGTTATAATGTTATAAGGGGAGTGTGGGTCTGGCTTAAGAATGTACTAATTCCACCTAAATCTAAATATTACATCATATTAACCCTTCCAACCCTACATCATTCCCGTATTTTCATACATTTTTCCATTTTAAATGTCCGCTTTATTAGTTACATTCCCTTAATATAATAATTAAATAAATTAGTAAATTACTGATAATGAATGAGTTAAAGCTTAAACGTGGGGGAGACGAAACCACGGTATACGTTGTGAAAGAGAATGAATTTCATCTGAAAAAAGGATCGAGCGATTTTAATACCTGGGTCTTGGAAGGGAACGAAGTTAAACCAAAACTGGGTGCTCACCAATATAATACTTACCTGTGGGACGGTAAGGAGTTTAAACCAAAATCAGGCGCTAACGGTCTGAATACTTTCGTATTCAATGGGGAAGAACTTAAACCAAAGATCGGTAAAACTGCCGATACTACCTGGATTTTCAAATCAAGAGAATGGAAGCCTTACACCGGAGCCAGCGGTACAAATACCTGGGTAGTAAAAGGTGATATACCCGTACCATTCGTTGCCCTAAAACTCCTCGGTTTAGTTTAATTACATTTTTGTCATTCCCGTGAAAACGGGAACCTTTAGCTCGGCGTAGCCAATCCATAAATAAAATATACTCGTTTAAAATATACTCGTTCCCAAACTCCGATTTGGGAACGAATAAAATCAATTATATACTATGCCATTCATTACTGTTGTCACCAACCACAGCTAAATTATTTCTAGAATTGAGGTGTGCTCAAAATATAATACAATACTACAACCGTATATAATAAAAACATTAACGTATTAATAACTGCAATTATCTTATCAGCTCTCCTAATATTAGATTCCTTTTCTCTTGACTTGGAAAATAGCTCAAAAACAAAAAATAATGATATACAAAATAAAGGCGTACTTGCAAAAAAGAATATTATTGGTAAAGCTCCGATGTACTTAAAATCTAATGGAAATCCAATCATCGAATTTACATAAAACAATAGAATCACAATCCCAAGTACCAGCAGGATATAATTAAATCTTACTACTTTCTTCATTTATCAATATAGCTAAATTTGTAAAGTATTTAATACTACTAACACTGCTACTGAACATTGAACACTGAAAACTGAACATTATTAAAACTATATTGTATTTTTAACCCTCTAACCCTATATTTGCCTAATAATTAAAACATTAACTTTATGTCCGGAAATCTCCTCGAAGTCAAAAACCTTAAGAAATACTTCCCGATCAAAAAAGGCTTATTTTCCAAAACCATAGGATACGTCAAAGCCGTTGACGATATCACATTCTCCATTAAGCAGGGTGAAACCCTCGGTCTTGTGGGTGAATCCGGCTGCGGAAAAACTACCGTGGGAAGAAGCCTCTTACGCCTTATCGATCCGACTGCGGGACAGGTATTGTTCCAAGGTAAAGACGTTACGGAGATGAATTCTGCTGAACTCAAATCCATTCGTAAAGAGATGCAGATTATTTTCCAGGACCCGTATTCATCACTTAATCCGCGTATCACCGTTGGCGGTATGCTTACCGAGATACTTAAGTTCCATAAGATAGCAGAAGGAGAGGCAGCGCAGAAAAGAGTTGAAGAGTTGCTCGAACGTGTGGGACTTCGCCCTTTCCACGCGAAAAGGTATCCGCACGAATTCTCAGGCGGTCAGAGACAGAGGATTGGTATTGCAAGAGCATTATGCGTCGAACCAAAATTCATAGTTTGTGACGAACCCGTTTCAGCTCTCGACGTGTCTATACAATCTCAGATCCTTAACCTTCTTATGGACCTACAGAAGGAAATGAACCTTACGTACCTCTTTATATCTCACGATCTTTCTGTCGTAGAACACATTTCCGACAGGGTTGCAATCATGTACCTGGGTAAAGTGGTTGAGTTTGCGGACGTGAACGATATATATAAAAATCCGAAACATCCTTATACTGAAGCGTTACTTTCCGCAGTTCCTGTACCCGACCCTGACAGTAAATCAAAACGTATTATACTTACAGGAGATATTCCTTCTCCGGCTAATGTACCGTCCGGATGTTATTTCCATCCGAGATGTCCTAAAGCATTTGCAGATTGTCCTAAAATTGGACCTGCTCTCGAAGGAAAAGGCGAGCACAAAGTGCGCTGTCTCCTTTACCCGGAATCATATCCGCATTCTAAAACCGAAGCCGCGTAAACAAATTCTTTGTCATGCTGAACTTGTTTCAGCATCTTACTGATTAAGTTAATACCATCCCATCCTGGAAAGTGGCAGACTCTTATCTTTGTCCTGTCAAATCTTGTC